>JAJYVB010000131.1 GCA_021792265.1 Deltaproteobacteria bacterium
TGTACCGATTTCGGCCCGTCGATGCTGACGGTCAGCCCGAAGCGGTGGGAATCGAAGTACTCAACCAGCGCTTCGTTCAGAAGAACCGCGTTGGTGGTAAGCGAAAAATCGATCCGCTTGCCACATCCGGTCCCCCGCCGCTCGGCGTAGTCAACCACTTGGCGGATAAGCGGCAAATTGGTAAGCGGCTCACCGCCGAAAAATACGATATTGAGACGCGGGCGGCTGCTGCCTTCCTTGAGCAGCAGATCGACGCTGCGGCAAGCGGTTTCGAAATCCATCCGTTTCCCGCCGACGGGCGTCGCCAGATCCTCTTTGTAGCAGTATGTGCAGCTCAGGTTGCACCCGGTCGTCACGTTGAGTACGAGCGTGCTCAGCGGGAACTCCCGGATCGGCCTCGATTGGCGCGCGATCTGAGCCGGAAAATTTCCACCGCCGACAACCCCGAGTTCGCAAAAGTCGGCGAGCGCCTCGCCGACTTCTTCCCGGCCAGCTGAACCCTCGAACTGGCCGAAAAGTTGTTCTTCGGACAGTTCGCGATATTCTCGCAGCACGTCGAGCAGCTTGGCGCCAACGGGGTCCAGCTCGAACAGGCTCGTGCTCGCGACGTGAAACAACAGCCGGCGCTGCGCGACGCGAACCTCGTGGAAGTTAGCGTCGAGGAGCCTTAGCGTTCCCATGATTCCTGAGTCCGTCACCCATGTTCAGTCATGCCGTCCAGTACCGCAAACTCAGCGTATCGGCGGATCGTCCCAGCGCTGCACGCTAACTATAAGGTGAGCACTGGCGGAAAGCGGCTTGGCACCATCGGCCACCGCCGCTTTCACCCTGAGATTGCCGGTATTGTCAGTCCCGAATTTGCGTTTGGGGTTGGGACCCGCGCCCGCGGGAGTGAAAAGCCCGTTACGGTCCATCCTGCCGGCGAATTCCACGTCATGCATTTCCGCTGCGCTATCGTCCCAGGGGGCAACCGACCACTTGGCGGGTACCACGCCGACGCTAACCTCGTGCGACCCGGCCTTGCTCCCGCTTATTACGTTCGTATAGCCGTTTGCCTCGAACTGCGCCACAACCGGTGGAATCGGACCACCGTTATCGCCGACCCGGGCGATCGCATAGGCGGGCTCGATCCGGATCGCGTCCAGCTTGCGATACACGACCAGCATCGACCCGCCGCGCGCGCTGCCAACTTCGACGTTACGCGGACCTTCGTTCGCACTGCTCTCGGCCTGCGCCACCACCACTATCTCGTCGGGCGCGTGGCGCACGACCTTGACCACCTTGACGCCGTCGCCAAGTTTGACGCTGCCTTTGAGGTTTTCGCCTACGACAATGAGCCGGGTTGGAGCACCGATGCGCAGCGCCGGGGGTTGCACCGCTAGTATGCGGCTTTTACCGGACTCAATCCGCACCGCACTCATCTCGCCACCGCGCTCGTCGGTGTCGAAGTAGTACCACCGGCCGCTCATGGCATTGCCGTCAGGCGTAACCGCCATCACCTGGCGAATCTGTTTACCGTCCAGCTTGCCCGATGCGCGCCATTCGTAGCTCGTGTAGACGATAGCCGCGCCCGCGCCCTTGGCTCTCCGGCCATCGCCGTAGTTCAGCACCCACCGGAGCTCGTACTTGTCGGGGCCCTTTCTGTTCACCGTAAGCAGCCCGCGATAGTCGCCGCGCCCCGGCTCGTGCCCGATCACGCGCCACTTGCCGGCGAGG
Source organism: Deltaproteobacteria bacterium (assembly GCA_021792265.1). Classification (GTDB taxonomy): domain Bacteria; phylum Desulfobacterota; class Binatia; order Binatales; family Binataceae; genus JAJYVB01. Next base: position 1,717 of record JAJYVB010000131.1, read on the forward strand.
TTGGGACTCTTGTGATTGCGCCACTGACTCCACGCCGGGCTTTCCAGAGGGAAGCGCTCAGCCAGTTGCTGCGGCAGCGTAGTGCTCGCCTCTTTCCACCATTGGACGCCGCGCAGCCGCGACTGGTACTCGAGGGTTGGGAACTGGCCAAGATGGAAATTCACGAGCTTGAGCCATTCGCCGGCGTCGCGCCGCTGCAAGCCCACGCGGGCAAAACTATGGCAGGCGGCGCACAGCTCCATCGTTCCGGTTGGGCGCTTCTCAATCACCCATGGCTGCCGTTCGAGGATGTAGCGGTACGGGAGAGCCTCCGACGGCGCCAAACCCTGATTGTCAGCAAGGTATTTGACCAGCGCAGCCTGCTCGGCGGGCTTGATTTCGACGTTATGGTACAGGCGCATGCGGGTGATCGTCATGTCCCATCCCTCCGGCGTCTGCCGCTCCCGGCTGATGCGCGAAAGGCCGCCGCCCTCGATGCTGCGATGGCATTGTCCACAGCGGCGCTCGAGGATTTTTTGCGGTCCGGCCTGCGCGCCGGACTCCGCACTTGCGGCCACGCCTGCGCCGCACATCATGACAACCGCGAGAATCGCCAAACTCCGCCGGACCGCCACTAGCATAGCTTGCGTCCTCTTTCCGCCCGGCCGTTTTGCGACTACATTTTGCCAGCCGGGCATCTGCCGGTCCCCCCGCATGCAGAGGCCGGAAATACAGCCGCGTCCGCAGTTCCTTCCCGTCTCGCCCTACCCCGAGACCAGCGAGAAGTTGTACTGGAACTGCATCAGGAACATGCTCTTGCCTTTGAAAATACCGCCAGCGTATTCGCTCAACGGATCGTTCGACATAATCCCTATGTATTCCAACAGGAGGGAGTACTTACTGGTCCACGGAGGCACAATCAGGATGTTGGGAAATACGAGGAAGGTATTTCCGTCCGGATTATATATGCCGACCAGATCCGGCACGATCGCACCCCAATACCAGTTGTCCGTCAGATTGAGCAGGATGTTCTCTTCGTTATGCCGCCATTGTTCCGGCGTGAACGTGTACACCATCGTCTTGCTCGGGCTCATGATGGTGTAGTTGTTCCATTCCAGGTTTGCGGTCAGGGCGCCGGTATGCGAGATCCACTGCGCGTACCACGAGTCGACGTCCAGGGCGACCAGCGTGTTGATGGTGCTCGAGTATTGCACCGCGCTCAGATTGCGCCGATCCTGGCTTTGGAACGGCGTCCGGTCCTGCCATACGCCCTCGGTCCGCAGCACCAGCGGCACGTTGCTCAACGTAATACCAGGCAGATAAATCGGACGGTTTGCGGTGAGGCCGATGTCGTTTAACTGTGGGTAGCGCGCCTGGAAGTTCTGACCGAACGCCGCGCCGGGAGTCGGGTTGCCGTACATGAAAAAAGTCGGCAGATACTGATGGCCGTGCCAGAACAGCGCAGCCATTTCCGTGTTCGCTACCACCGTGTGCAGCCGAAAACCGGCCTGCGAGCCACCGATGTTGTTATCCGGCAGGGCGAAGTTGTCGAAGGTCAGGCCGGCTGACGCGTTGGTGAGCTGCGGCCAGTCAGGACGGCATCCACCCCCTCCGATCGGGCACTTCGCGGGTCCGATGCTCGAGTTGAGCTGCGGGCCGTAATAGCTCGAGAACCGGCCGCCGATTTCCGGAGCAAACAGGCTCACCGATCCGCCCGAGTTCATTTGCCCGGAGAAGTCGCTCACGCCGCCAAAATCCTGCGGGCCGTTCGTATAGATAGGCTGATATCCCGGCGCCCAGATTACCTCCAGGAAATTGCTGCCAAACGGTCCCGCGTTGGGAAGGCTCAGCACCGGATGCACCATGAACAGCGGCAGCCGCGACTGCTCGAGGTTGGCGAAACCGAAGTTCCACTCAAAATCCTGCGGATTTACCACGTCGCCGATGCGGAAGGCGACCGACTCTCCCCAGATTACGATCTGCCGCCCCAGAAACAGCGTAAGCGGCCCCGTCTTGTTCTTCCACCAGGCATCGCGCACCGTGTACTGATTATACAGCTCGCCGAGGGCGCTACGGCTTTCGTAATCGTAAGACGGTTCGTACACTCCCCACCAGCGCAGGAAAAACTGATTGGTCGCGTCGAGCTTGTAGTTGAAGTCAAGTTGAATCCAGTTGCGCTCCACGGCCAGCGAATTCTTGCTATCGCTCACGTTGAAACCATCCGAGCGATCCAGGTTTTGCAGCCCGCGCAGGTTGGACGAGTTGGCCCACATTCCGGTCGTGTTCGAATAAAAGCCGGTGATCGACAAGCCCTGCAGCCATTCGTTTCCGCTTACGTCGAAGAGCGGCGTCTCACCGCCGGTAAACACCTTGTCGAAGGCTTCCTGGTAAGCCGGTGTCGCCGGCTGTTGAGCCTGCGCCAAAACCGGCACGGCGGCTAGTTGGACGCTCAGCACTGCCGCTACTGCCCAAGCAATCGAAGACCTGTTCCCCCACTGATTCATTGCTATCACCCTTTCCGACCAGTGTTGCTCAGCCGTTTTCGCCTCCACCGGCGGTTACTAGTTGCACGCCGCCACGGCGCGCTCAGGCTCTCTTTCGTACCTGCCCCCGAAGATGAAGCGCGGGCGCGCCCACGCTACATACGCCGGCAATATCAACAACCCGACAATCAGGTTGGTGAACATCAGGATGATCAGCAGGACGCTCATCTCGTTATGGAATAGCACTGGCGAGAACACCCACGGCGCCAGCCCGCCGACGATTACCGAAACGGTCGCCAGCACCGCGGCGCCGGTGCCGCGAAGCGCCGTGGTAATGGCGTCCTCAAGGCGCAGCCCTGCGGCACACTCGTCGCGCACCCTGGATATGCAATAGATCCCATAGTCAACGCCGAGGCCGATCCCCAGTGAGATGACGGGGATAGTGTCGATCGTGATGCCGATGTTGGCCAAGCGCATATATATGAAGGCGGCGAAATTAGCTGCGACACAGGAAATTACGAACAGCACGCCCGCCACCATCGAGCGATAGGTAATCGCGCAGAACAGAAAGACGACACCCAGCACGAAGGTGATATTGATGAAGTCGAGCTGGTAGAGAACGTCATTCGCGGCAGCATACAGCCCGGCTATCCCGCCAAGATACATTACTTTCATATGCCGGAATGCGGGATCCCATCCCTGGCGCCGCGCCGTGAACTCCTCGAGCCGCCGCTGCAGGCGCTTTAGCGTGGCGTAAGTATGGTTGCGGATGTAAATGCGCAGGATCATGTCGTCGTACTGGTCGGAAACCCACTGCGCCGGCTCGTCGGGCGCGCTGTTTCCCTCGAACAAGGCCCAGAGTCCGCCGGCGTTGAGCAGGTTGCCTGGAATGCCGGAGTATTTGGGGTCCGAGTAATGGAACATCTGGTTGTAGGGCTCGATGATGCCGGATGTCACCGACGAGACTTGAGCAACGTCGCGATCCAGCAGCAGGAACTGCCCCAGGTCGCGCTGGGCGCGCAAGTTGTCCGGATCGATCACCGACGGAATCTGCCCCTGGATGAGCGCCGGCTTTTTGGAAGCCATAATCACCCAGCCCTCGTCGAGCGGGAAGAACTTGCCCACCGCGCGCATGTCGCGGTTCACCTTTGCGTTGTACCGGTACAACGGGGTGCCTGGCTGAGTGTAGCCGATCTTGGCCCGCACGCCCGCGATGAAGCCGACGACAATCAGCACGCCGACCGCCACCAGCGCCCCCTCCCGCGCAAATCCGGGGGTAACCGGGAAGTCGACCAGCTTGTCGGTCACGCGTGACAGCCATCCGCGCCGAGACTTGCGCCGCACCAGCGGCTTGGGCGTCGGCAGGTAGCTCATCATAATCGGCTGAAAGATAAAGACCATAGTCAGACTGCCGCCCAGCCACACCGCGCCCGACGACGCGACATGCTGGAGTGACGGGATGCCGCCGAAGGAGATGAACACTATTCCAGCTATGTCGGCGAGTATCGAGAGCAGGCCCGGCGGCAGCATCAAGGTTGTGGTCGCCTCACAGGCCGCGTACTTGTCGTAGTTCCGCGCCTCAAGCTCGTCGTAGTAGCGCCCCTGCCACTGAATACCGTGGCTCATATCGCGCGCGGTCAGGATAAACCGTATGACCAGCATCACGGGGTCGAACTCAAAACCCTGCCATCCGATGAAGCCAAGGCCCCAGATGGTCGAGAGCAGGCCGGTTACGATCGGCGCCCACCAAGTGCCGCGCCCGCGGAAGTAGCCGTAAAGGATCAGGATCATCAACGCATCGGAGATGACGAAGATGAGAATAAGCACGGGCAGATAGTAGTAGCCATAGCCTCGGACGATCGGCTCGCCCACTACGTACACCCTGGTATCAGCGTCCTGGTACCGCTTAACCAGTTGCTGGGCCCTGTTGAACAGGTCGTGGTAGTCGAGCCCGCCTTCGTAAAACGAGGCCGTCACCAGCGCGCTCTTGTCGTCGGGGCTGACCAGGTTCCTCAATTGACGCCGGTGGGTAAAGACTTGCTTTTTCAGTTCCTCAATCCCCGCTCTGGTCTTGGGAACCATGGGATACATGTAGGGCTGCGATTTGAGGAACCCCGGAAGCGCGACCGCGTAGGTTACCCGGAACGACGCCAGCGAACGGATCGACTGGTGAGCTACCCCCGGGAACTTGTCCAGGGCGAAGGTGATCTTCTGTATCTTCGTGAGCGTGTCTATGTTGAATATGCCGCCCCGCCGCGCCTGCACCATGATGGTGAGCGTCTGCGCGCCGCCGTAGCGCTCGAACTCATGATACAGCTTGACGTTGGGGTGGTTGCGGGGAAAGAAATCGACGAAACGGGTTGCGATTATAACGTGCGTTGCACAGTATGCCATGTAGCCCGTGAACGCCAGCAGGACAATCCCTATCGGCAACCGATACCTTAGAACCGTTCTTCCGATCACTTTACTCCCACCGGTTGCCAGCTTTTGCCGTTATCGCTCGTGCGCAGGATTGTTCCGTCGCCTCCCACTGCGATCCCGTTTTGGCCGGAAAACGCGATATCGACCAGGCTCGCGAAAGTTGGATGCAAGCTTTCTGCGGGAGCCGCAGAGGCAGGGGCCGCTATGCTGAACAGTCTGCCCTCATCGCCCACGTACCAGACACTTGCCTGCGAGGAACTATTGCGCAGGGTCCCACCGTAGATCGGAACCTGCACTGGTGTCTTCACGCTCTGCCAGGTCGCACCGCCGTCGCTCGTGTACATCACGGTGCCGCCCTGACCCGCAACCCATCCGCGCCTTGCGTCCTGAAACATCACGTGAAGGTAGGCTGGCACGCGGAACTTGGTGCGATCGCCGCCCTGCTGAAGAGTCCACGTCCGCCCGCCGTCGGCGCTGTGAACCACGGTCCCGAATTCGCCCACCGCCCATGCGTTGTTCGAATCGCCGAAGGCCAGATCGAAAAAGGTCACGGCACCCTCGAGCGTTTGCGAATGCCAATGGCTGCCGCCGTCGTCGGTCCAGAGGATGGTGCCCGAGCCGCCGGCGCCAGCAGCGTGCTGCGCGTCGAACACGGCGATGCGGAAAACGCGTTGCGCAACCCCGCTTTTCTGCTCTGTCCAGGTTGCCCCGCCGTCGGACGTATGCAGCACCACCCCGCGCTCACCCGAAATCCATCCGTTGCGGCCGTCACTGGCGAAACGAACGCTGTAAAGATCGAACCACGAGAGATCCCCGCGCTTCGCCAGCCAGCGCCGGCTCCACGTCCGCCCGCCGTCGGTTGAAGTGAGCAGCACTCCGTTCTTGCCCACCACAAACCAGCGGCCTGCGCTGGTCACTGCCACGCTCGTGAACTGATCCCACGGGCGGATCGGACCCCATTTCTCGTGCTTTGCACCCTGACTCTGTGCATGCGCCGAAAACAGCAACAATGCCGCCGCTGCCATAAGCAGCCCGGCTGCTGCCCTCCAGGCACCGCGCAACGCTCCTGCCCGATTGACCGATCCCACCCGGCTCATTTCCATCAAATTTCACTTAGGGGGCAGAACCGGGCCCGGCCGCGGTCAGGCGAACCGGGTCTTACCGCCATATCCCTGCTATCTCCAAATAAGACTATGCGTCTCGCCTGTATCCCTTCGGACCGCTCGAAACGCAGCGCGCCTTCCGACTGCGAGTTGGCGATTCACTTCGAGAGAGCGCGGCGCTCTTACTGCATGACCTTGTCAAGACCCTCGGGCAGCGCCCACCGAGTTGCGTCATCGTAGCCGCCCGCGCTGCATTGCGAGTCAACGCAGCCGTGCAGCCCGATATACACTGACGCGTGTTCGTCCTGAAAGTTCACTATGTATGCCGTATTCCAGCCGGCAATGGTTAGCACCTCGTTGCCGGGCGATCCGGGCATAGCGGTAGGCGTCATCAGGACCGCAAACCATTTATAGAGCTTGCCCGCCGCGTCGTACAGATCGAACTGGTCCGGGAAATAGTTTTCTTTATCGATATAAAGCACCCGGTTGCCGTAGCAGTACCCTCCAGCATATTGAGGCAAGCGCTTCATCGAAACTACATAAACATCCCGCAGTTCCCATTCGCCGGATGTTTCGTTAGGGAACGGAACCACGCCCTTCGATCCCAAATAATAATATTTAGGATCAAGATTGGTCGATGATCCGCAGCTGTTGAAGCCGGCTACCGCGGCGTGAGTGAGGCTCAGGATCTTTTTCTCGCCTAGGTACTTGATCTTGAATAACTGCGGAAGGGCAGGCGGTCCCTCGAACATGTCGTCATAGACGCCGTCGCTACCGTAGAGCGGAGCGCAGCGCGCTGACTGCGACAGCCTGAGGCTGCGCCGGAGCGTAGGCACGAACATGTAGAGCTCGGGCTCCGCCATGGGATCCTTCATCAGCAGGCTCAATACCGACAAATACTTGCCCGCTTCAGGAGCAGTCTGCTCGAAGTGCGCCACGTAGTAGTAGGGACCCGCGTGCGGATCGGTCGCCGGATAACCCGGGTCGGTCACGTAGGCAAGCTGCGAGAAAACGATGGTCGTGTCGGCGGTGCGGGTCATGTTCCCAAACCGGTCGATGACATAGGTACAATTTGGGGCTTCCTCGACCCTGGGATGGAAGCGGTACCATTCGTTCCAGAATACGCGCTGTCCGGTAAACGCAGAATCTCCCTTTAGCGGATCGGGAAACGGGAGCCCGCCCTTGTAGCCTTGCGCGATGTATCCGCCGTCGGGAGTTTGCTTCAAG
>JAJYVB010000132.1 GCA_021792265.1 Deltaproteobacteria bacterium
GAGCGTTCCCGGATGCGAGCGGTTCACATCGGCAATGAGGCGTTCCCATAACGCTGACGGAACCTTGTAGGCCGCGTCGCACCGAAACCCGCGAAATCCCAGCCCGGCCCAATACCGCGCTGTCTCGATCCAGAAGTTCCACAAAGCCGCAGCCTCGGGACGCAAGGAATTGTCTATCTCGGCGAGGTCTTTCCATACTACCCAGCGGTCGTTTTCGCGCGCGCCAGGATGAAGCGGTAAGCCGTCAGGGCCGCGCCGGTACCAGTCGGGGTGAGCATGGACCAGCGGTGAGTCGGCGGCGGTATGGTTGACAACCAGGTCGATCATTGGCTTAAGCCCGAGATCCTGCGCGCAGGTGACCATCGCGCGCAGCTGTGCCAGGGGCGGGCCGCCGTCCTGGTCTACGAACCGAGGGTCCAGGGCGTAGTAGTCTCTGATCGAATACAGGCTGCCGGATCGGCCGCAGAGCTGAATCGGGTTGAGGAACAACCAGTCGAATTCCATCCGCCGCGCCCGTTCCAGATGAGGACTCCAGCGCGGCAATGGCCCTGCGAGCAGCGGGAAAAGATTATAGATGCGCGGCCCGGCGGGCGCTGTCCATTGCGGCTGGTCGGCCATTGAATCGGCGAACGAGTCTCGGGCCCCTTACCGGAGGCGGCAGGAACGCTCGCGAGCTTTGTCCGCGCCGATCTTCACGCGGCTGGAGTTCCGGTTGGCCGGCCCCAGAGGAAAACCAGCAGGTCCTTCAAATGAGCGCGCCAGTTCGTCCAGTTATGGCCGCCGGAGAGCTCCTGGTAGTAGCATGCGTTTCCTTTGCCCCGGAGCACGGATAACAGTCGCTTGTGCGATGGGATGAAATTCGGCTCGAACCGGCCAACGTCGAAATAAAATCTGAACTTTGAGTCCGCGCGTTCGGCCAGGGCCAGGCTTTTTGCCTCCTCGAGCAGGAAGGCACTCGACTGACCGCCAACGCGAGAGAAAAGGCTGGGCAGCGATAGCGCGACGTAGAATGCGGCCAGCCCGCCCATCGAGGCCCCCATTACGGCGCGCCCCTGGCGTTGCGTTTGGGTCCGGTAGCGGCGGTCTATTTCGGGCAGCAGCCTGGATTCGACAAACCCGAGGTAGGGCTCGTAACAGCGGTACTCGCGCATGCGGTCGACGGGGTCGGCCATGACGGCTATCAGCGGCGGAATGTCGGCAGCGAAAATCAGATTGTCCAGCACAGTCGCAAGCCGCGCCCGCTGCAAATACTCACCGCCATCGTGGACATAGAGAGTCGGAAACCGCTGCGTGCGTGATTCGGCGTAGCCAGGGGGCACATAGACATGGATCGCACGCCAGGTGCCGGGCGTCTGGCCGGGGAGCTGCAGTTCCTCTACCTTACCGCGCGGGACGCCCCGGCTTTCTTTGAGCTCTGGCGGTTCCGTTAAGTCGCCCACCACGAAGTAGGAGTTGCGGCTCCCAAGTCCATTGTCGACCGAGTTTGGGCAAAACGGGTCGAGAATCCAGTTGCCGTTGACCACCAGTTTGTACTCAAGGCGCGCCGGAGCTGGAACTTCCAGGGCGCGGAAGAAAAAACCGGTGTCGCCAAGGGGCGTCATCGGCAGAACCTGATTGCCGGTGCCCCATTGGTTAAACTCTCCAGTGACGCCTACCTGGCGAGCTTGCAGGTCGTAATAAACAAAATAGACGGTCGAACCCTCGACGAAGGGGTTCCCCACGGTCTTTAGAACTTCGAGGAAGCGATCAGTCTCGTCAGCTAGCTGCTTGCGAGCCTGCTCGATGCGCTGCTTCCAGGCCGGAAAGCTTGGAGCGGCTTCTTCGCGATCTTTCCTTAACGCCGGCTCTACCATCAATCATCAATCCCTCGCCGCCGCTTGATTGCAGACAAATACACCACGAGCCGCGGCACTTTCATTATGGCCGTCGGCCGATCCGGCGCCAAGCGCAAGGTACCGCTCGGCCAATGACAAAGTGCTTTTGGCGTCCCAGATAGCCGGTGCTATATTCAAGATGCCAACGGAGCTTGAGCCAGGAGGGGGTTCATGTATACGCGTCTCTTTCTCGCAGAAAGCCAACCCGGCAAAAGCGGACAGGCGCTGCAAATCCTCAGGGACTTCGCCACGAAGGTCAAACGGCGCAAGGGCTGCCTGCTGAATCAGGTGCTGCAAGGCGACAACCAGATAGTCGGTATCACGAGCTGGGAGACGCAGGAAGATCTGGCCGCCTATGCCGATAGCGATCTGGCACGCGAGCTGTTTCGCAGTATACTGCCGCTGTTGATGGGGATGCCGAAGGTAGGGACGTACCAGGTGACCTGTAACTTGAGCGACCCGGCAGCTACCAAACCGGTTTAGGCCGAGTCTCGCCGATGTTCCAGCTCGTTAAGGTTTGGGTCGATCAGGCGCCTAGCCCGCAAACTGTAGAGGTCCGTTACACCTGGTCGCCTTTGGGAGGGCCGCCCAACTGGGACGCGCACGAAGAGGCCGAGGTAATGGCCGTAGTTCCGAACAGCAACCCGACGACGCGCCGGGCAGTGCTCGAAATTCCCCGCTATGTGGACGGTAGCGACCACTACACACTGCACTATCGTTTCGGCGGTGGCGGCGAGCACATGCACGGCTACTCGCCCATTTTTTCCGAGGAAATAGTTGCCCGCGAGATTCCTTACATCGATCACGAGGGAAAGATTACCGAGGCTCGTGTCCTGTGGGGCGTTGACGGCTGGATCGCCCCCAACTGGTCACGGGCGCTGCTCGAAGGCCTCAATCTCAGACTGCTCGGCGATAGCGCCGGCTACGACGCCGAGGGCGAGGGATTGGCCGACGAAGCGATCTACGAACTGGTGCAGACGGTGGCGCTGCCGCGCCGCTACGTGGCCAAGGTATGGGCGCCGCGCGGTGCAACCGTGGAATACGTTTTCCAGCTCCTGCGCATGAACTCGCCGGTCCGTGCGGAGGACTTCGAGCGTTGGGACAACAACGAGAACCGTAATTACCGCGTTACCATGTCATAAGGCCGCATGCCGCGCTCATGCTCCGGTCCGCAGCGCGCTTTGCGGCAGCTTCAGCTTGGTTCCTCAGCGCTGATTTACGGCGCCGGTTCAGGCGGACCGGCTTCTTCAACGTTTTAGAAACTTTCAGATAGACAGCGTTCTGCTGGGCTGCGTCCTGGCTCGCCGTTTACTTCAACGGACTGCTGTTCTGCACCTTCTACATCACTGCGAACGAAACCTTCGTCGCGCAATGAGCATGCGCACCGGCGGCGAGGGCGTCGGGCATAACGCTCCTCGCCTTGAGTCCGATATCGTTTGACCTCTTCGCATCCAATGGGCCAGTATCGCCAGCAGAGGTTGGCGTCTGCGCGAGCTAGTTGCGCCTGCAAGATTTTTGATTGCCTTGGATGGGACGAAAAAGGAGTCTTAACATGACGGCGCAGTACGAGGTTCTAAGTCCCTGGGCCGAAGTGGATCCGCTACCGCTTCGGGGCATCTCCCCGCGGGTAAGCGATCTGAACGGGAAGCGGATCGGGTTATTCGTTTCGATGTTCAAGCGAGCTGCTCCCCTAATAGCGGGCGTCGTCGAGCAGCGCTTGAAGGAGCGCTTCCCCAGCGCGCAGTTTAGCTACTTCCGGGATCCTGCGAATCACTCGGTTATCGAGTCGGACGACAAAGCCCGGTTCGAAGACTGGGTCAGGGAGCTCGATGCGGCGGTCGGCGCGATCGGCGATTGAGGGTCTTGTACCAAGTACCTTGTGTACAACACGATCGCGATTGAAGACCTGAAGGCGCCCGCGGTGGCGCTCTACAACGAGGGATTTTTCAACGATGCCAGGTCGGCGGCGTCGGGCAGGGGTGTGCCTGGCCTGCGGGCCGTGGCACTCACGGTGCCGTGCGAATGCAGCGTACTCGAACAGGTGGAGGCGGGGCTGGGTCCGGAGGTCATTGACCGGATCGTCGCGGCGCTCACCAAGCCGCTGACGAGGGACGAGGAGGCACCGCGCCAGCAGGAGGAACGGCCAACCCGAATCGCTTTCAAAGGCAGCCTCGAGGAGGTTAACCGGTTTTTCTATAGGCGGGGATGGGGGGACGGCCTGCCGATCATCCCGCCCACCGCCGAAGCGGTGGCGGAGATGCTCGCGGGCACGGATCTGCCGCCGGACCATGTCGTAACGAAAATCATTCCGCGTTTGGGCAAGGCGACTGTGGAAAAGATCGCGGTCAACGCGGTAATGGCTGGCGCGCTGCCGACTTACATGCCGCTGCTTATCGCCGCTGTCCAGGCCTTGATGGAGCCTCGGGGCTGGTACGGCACCTACCAGGTGAGTACGGGCTCCTGGGCGCCGTGCTTGATAATAAATGGCCCGGTGCGAAAGGCTCTGCACCTGAACAGCGGTTCCGGGATGATGAGCCCGGGGGATCTCGCCAATGCGGCCATCGGGCGCGCGTTGGGACTGATCGTCAAGAACATCGGCGGCGCCCGCAAGGGGATCGAAGACATGGGCGTGATGGGCAATCCGATGAAGTACAGCCTCGCGATTGCCGAGAACGAGGAGGAGAGCCCCTGGGAACCGCTGCATGTCCAGCAAGGGTTGCGCAAGGACGATAACGCGGTCACGGTGTTCTACCCGAACTCGCTCCTGCAGATGATGGCCTATGGGAGCGAGAGCGATGCGCTCCTGAGAACGGTCACGTACAACCTCCCGCCCGCCAGAGGCGGGCTGGTTTGCCTGACGCTGATTCCGGCGCATGCCAGGATGCTCGCGGGCGATGGCTGGGGCAAGCAGGAGGTCGCCGCCTTCGTTGCGGAGAACGCTCGCGTTCCGCTCCAACATCATCCGGAATACTGGGGCGCCAATCTGGGCTCCGAGGGCAAGCAGTTTCCCAAGAGCCCGATGGACTCGCCACAGCAGTCGGTCGCTATCCTGAACAGTCCGGAAAAGCTGCGAGTCGTTGTTGCCGGCGGTCCCGGCAGCTTTATCGGCTTAATGATGGGCGGTCACGGAGTCGGGCCGGACGGTTGGGTGACAAAAAAGATGGAACTGCCAGTGGGTTGGGAGAAACTGGTGGAAAAGTACAAGGGCCTGGTGCCGGCGTACGCCAAGTATTAAGCCTGGTTCTTGTCGGGTGAGTTAGGCAACGGGACGATGATGCGCTCCGGCGGCGGAGCGCGATGGCTCTGGCGATACGGACGATACGCCTTATCGGTGCCGGCGTCTGGGCGGTTACGAATGCCGAGGCCGCCGGCCGTGAGCACGCGCGCTCTCTCCGGGGGTGTTGTCGGCAAATCTTCAAGCCTGCACAGGGCGGGTAGTTGTGCCGATTTTAGGTACGGCCGGTCACATCGACCACGGAAAATCCACGCTCGTACAGGCATTGACCGGGACCGACCCGGATCGCCTGCCGGAGGAAAAGCGGCGCGGGATGACGATCGATCTGGGCTTTGCCTGGATGGCGTTTGCCCCCGGCAAAGCGCTCGGCGTCATCGACGTGCCGGGGCATCGGGATTTCGTAAGAAATCTTATTGCCGGGCTTTGGGGTATCGACGCTGCGCTGCTAGTGGTTGCTGCCGACGACGGCTGGATGCCTCAGACCGAAGAACATCTGCAGATCCTGAATTTCCTTAACATCGGCCGAGGAATAATCGCGATCACCAAGATCGATGCCGTGGACGACCCGGGTTGGCTGGACCTGGTCGAGGCGGACATCCGGGAGCGAGTCAGGGACACGTCTCTATCAGCCGCGCCGATAATCAGGGTCAGCGCCAAAGATGGAACCAACCTCGATCTGTTGAAGGGCGCCATTGAGGGCCTGGTTTCGCAGATAGCGCCCAAGCCGGATATCGCCAAACCGTACCTGCCGGTGGATCGCGCCTTCACGATAAAGGGAAGCGGGACGGTGCTGACCGGGACGCTTATCGACGGGTCTTTTGCGCATGGCGACGAGGTCACGATATTGCCTCGTGGTCTGCGCGCAAGAATCAGAGGCGTCCAGTGCTATCGGGAAAAGACTGAGAAGGTACATCCGGGCAACAGAGTCGCTCTCAATCTTGGCGGCCTCGAGAAAACCGCCATCAGACGGGGCGACATAGTGCTCGCAGGCGACCACCAGAGCGTATCGAGCAAAGTGATAAATGCGCGCGTGACGGTCCTCCCGAAGCTGGTTTCTGCGATGCGAAATAACGCCGCAGTGGCCGTCTATCTTGGAACGCGCGAGATTCTGGGCCGGATCCGGCCGCTCGATAAGAACAATCCATGGCCCGGGGGACACGGGTTTGCCCAGATTTTGTTCAACGATCCGATGACCGCCCGAATCGGGGATAGATTTGTCGTTAGACGGCCCGCGCCGGCAGCGACCGTCGGCGGAGGGGTTGTTTTGGACGCGGCCGCTCGCCAGTGCAGGCCCAGGGACGCCGAGAGCCTCGTCGCGCACCTGCGCCGTAGAGTAGCTCTGGATCTTGAAGAACTAATCTTGTCTGAACTGGACCGATGCCACTGTGCGAGAGAGCGGGGCCTGCTGGCAGCGAGCCACTTCTCGGCCGCCGAGGTCTGCAGCTGCGTAAGAGCGCTTGCGAGCCAGGAGAAGCTCCTTTTGGTCGATCCCTGGGTGATCGATTCCACTTACTGGCGCGCCCAGATGGAACGCGTTATCGATAGCCTCGCCCGTGAGCACTCGGCCCACCCCTTGGAACGCGGCTTATCTCATGCCGAACTGGCAAGCCGCCTCGGTATGCCGCGGGAAATTTTCGACCGGTTAATCTCGGACTTGGCGGATGCTGGCAAGGTCTCGCGAGACAGGGACAGAGTAGCGCTGGCGACGCATACGCCCCGGCTTTCGCCGCGGCAGGAGGCGGCCGCAGCGCAAATCCTCGAATTGATCGCGGCGAGCAGGGCGAATCCCCTGACCAGGCGGGAACTCGCGCTCAAGGTGCCCGACAGTGAAGACGTGACGAAGTTTATGTGCGAGCGGGGGGCGCTTGTGGAACTTGAGGATGAGATCCTGTTCGAGCGTTGTCACTACGAAACCGTAAAGAACGGAGTCGTCGAGTTCCTCGAGCGCCACGGGTCGATTTCGATCCAGCAGGTGCGGGAGCTGTTTCAATTCAGCCGAAAACATATCCTGCCGCTGCTTAATAAATTGGACAATGACGGAATTACCCGGCGCGTGGGCGATGACCGGGTGCTGACTCGGTGACCGGCGCCCGTTATCCAGCGGAGGCAGTAAGAAAGGGCTACGTCATGGGCGACTGGGAAGCCGTTATAGTCGGTGCGGGTCCGGCAGGATTGGCGGCGGGAACGCGCCTTAGCCGGGACGGGTGCCGCGCAATTGTCCTGGAAAAGGAAAATTTTGGCGGGCATCTGCTCAACCTTGAACGGGTCAAGGACCATCCCGGCTTCCCCGGCGGTGTTGCCGGCACGCATCTCGCCGCACAGATGCTGAAAGAGGCCGAGGATTCCGGCCTTGAGCTTGAACGCGGGGAAGCTGCGGAGATCGAGCTTTACACCAGCCGCCGATGGGTCCAGTGCAAGGATGGAACGGGCCACTGCGCGCCGGTCGTCATCATTGCCGGCGGTTTGGGACCTAAGCGGCTGGGCGTCCCCGGTGAGGAAGAGCTGAGCGGAAAAGGGTTGTTTACCTGTGCGACCTGCGAGGGCGGTCTGCTAGCGGACCGTGTGGTGGCCGTGTGCAGCGCGGGAGACGCCGGTGTTGCCGACGCACTGTACCTCGCGCAGTGGGCAGCCCGCGTAATTGTCCTCGACGCCATGCCCTCGCTCTGCGCCAGCCCCGGTCTAAGGCAGCAGGCCGTGTCGAACCCGAAGCTCGAGATCCGATGCGGCGTGCGCGTCGAAGCGATACAGGGTGCCGGGCGCGTTGAAGCGATCGATCTGCTCGACCAAGCCATCGGGCACAAAGAGACGCTGAGTGTCGATGGCGTCCTGGTGAACGTTGGACTTGAACCCAACACCGGTTACCTGCTCAATGTCGTGCCGCTGGAGAGCCACGGGCGCATCGTCGTGAATGACCGTATGGAGACAGGGGTTCCAGGCGTCCTTGCCGCTGGCGACATCCGAAGCGGTTCATCCGGACTTGTCGTTGACGCCGTCAACGACGCAGCGGTTGCTGCGTTATCGGCCCGGAGTCTGATTCGGGCATCAGCCTGAGCGAGGAGTTGGCCCAGCGCGAGCGCTGCCTGAGGGGCGCGGTGGAAAGGTGGCGCGAGTCAGCTCACCGGCGAATTACCAGCGCGCCTGTCCAGCCCGAACACGTGGCGTGCCGTGTTTGCCATTACCTGGCGGGCGTTGCGCCGCCCAATCGCTTTTACCAACGACAGGAGGCCTTCTTTGTAGGTCTCGCGGCCTTCAACATTTGGCGGGTTGCGGTCGTAATGGTGAGGACCGTCGGCTGCTGCGTCGGAGCCGAACATCACCCGCTCGGCGCCCACCTGCTTTACGAGCTGCGCCACAACGCGCCAGCCACACCATGATGTTTCCAAATAAAGGTTTGGCTGCTCACGCACATGCATCGCCGCACGCCAGCGTCCTTCGTCAGGTCCCAGGAACGTGTGATACATGACGACCGGCGCCCAGGGGAAGCGCTCGGCGAGCCTGCGGATTCTATCCGGGTCGCAATTGCCCGGCGCGGTATGGCAAGCCACGGGGCATCCGAAGTCGGAGGCAACGTCGAGGTAACGATCGATCTCGGGGTCGTCGGCGCGATAGCTGTCGATGGCCGGATGCAGCTTAAGGCCGACGGCGCCTCGCTTAAGACGCGCGCACACCTCGCGCGCGGAAGTTTCGCCGGGTTTGACCCATACCAAAGGAAAAAGCTGGACCGGGCCGGGGTCAAG
>JAJYVB010000133.1 GCA_021792265.1 Deltaproteobacteria bacterium
GCTGCACGTGGGGGAGCGTCCAAACGAGCCGCGCAAATACGCCAGCGGCAAGCTTAGGCGCGACGGCCAGCCGGGCTTCAACACCCCCTCGGGTAAGATCGAGTTCTCCTCCTCAACACTGGCTGCCTACGGCTACGACGCGCTGCCGGAATTCCGCGAACCACCGTATAGCCCGTACAGCACGCCGGACGTAGCGGCTGATTATCCGCTGATACTGATCAGCGGCACGCGCTCGGCCGAGTTCTACTCAACGCTGGGGATCGAAATACCACGCCTGCGCAAAAACCACCCCTGGCCAACCGTCGAGATGAGCTCCGAAACGGCGCGCGCCCTTGGCCTTGCGCGAGACGACTGGGTGGTCGTCGAGGCGCCTACCACCGACAAAAGCATCACGCGCCGGGTCGCTATCGTCGAGGGTATGGACCCGCGCGTCGTCAACGCCGAGGGGCTTTGGTACCTGCCCGGCGAGGATTTGGTCGAAGGCGTGCTGAAGACCGGGGCCAACGTGCTGACGCCGCTGCGCGACGACGTCGATCCGGTGGTCGGCGGCTCGGTTGCGCGCTGCCTCCTCTGCCGCGTGCGCAAGGTGAGCGCTGCCGCGATGCCGACCGCGGCGTAGAGCCAACCCGCGACCGCACGTCCCCGGCGCGCCAAACGACCGTTGGGGAGCCGCAGGGCTCCCGGAAGTTTTTATAAAATTTTCCCTTTTGCGTTTTTGCGTGCTCAATCCGCGCTCGCCGAGAGTCCGGGAGCCGCTGCGGAAGCCGATCGCCACTCTCAGGGGCAGCCTGATGATTGACAATTCCCAAATCATACGAAGCACAGAGGATTGAGAGCCTCCGACAGCAGGTGGACAAAACGGCTCAAATATACAATCGGTGCAGTTTCAGCGATGGGAGCGGATCTGCCGGTGCGAGCCAAAAAGAAGTCCAGCAGCGAGGCGGTCACCACGGTTGCGGCGCGCCAAAACTTCTCTGACCTGATAAACCGCGCCGCCTACGGCAAGGACCGCGTCCTGCTGACCCGGCGCAGCCGTCCGCTGGCGGCCGTGGTGCCGATTGAGGATATAGCGTTGCTCGAAAAGATCGAGGATCGCGAGGACCTGAAAGCGGCCCGGGCGGCGCTCCGAGAGATCAAACGTAAGGGGACGATTCCGTGGACGCGGCTAAAGAAGGACCTTGGACTCGACGCGTAGCCCAATGCCCTAAGTCATCGAGTTCTCGCCCGGTGCCGCGCGTGACTTTCGCAAACTCGAGCGCGAGATTCAGACCAGATTACGTCCTCGTATCGACGCGCTCGCAGGCCGGCTGCGGCCAGAGGGCCGAAAAGGCTCAAACCCCTTGCCCTATGGTACAGGGCGTTGTATTTACGCGCACTTTGAGGGGTAATATCGTAAATTCCGGATTAAAGCACTCGTACGATAAGGACCGTTCATGACGCTTAAACTTTACGAATTGGTCGGCGCCGGCGACGTCAGATTCAGCCCATACTGTTGGCGAACGCGAATGGCCCTGGCACATAAGCGGCTCGCCGCCGATTTCATACCGTGCAAATTCACTGACAAAGAGCTTATCGCGTTCAGCGGCCAGACTAAGGTGCCGGTGCTGGTCGACGGTGACGATGTAATCAGCGATTCATGGGCCATCGCATGCCACCTGGAGGACAAGTATCCTGAGCGCCCCTCGCTATTCGGCGCCGGATGCGGGCGGGGGCTCGCGAAATTTTTCAATTCATGGGTCGACAACGAGGTCAACGCCAAGCTTATCCGAATGGTCGTCATGGACGTCTACGACTCGGTTCATCCCGATGACCGCGACTATTTCCGCAGCACGCGCGAAGCTCGTTTTGGCAGCCGCTTAGAGCGGGTACAGGCCGAACGCCCGGTTTACATGGAGCGATTGCAGCAGGTTCTCGACAGCGTGCGTTCGCTGCTCGAAGGCCAGCCATACCTTTGCGGCGAATCTCCGGCCTACGCCGATTACGTGCTGTTCGGAACGCTCCAATGGATACGATGCGTGAGTGCGCTCGAGGTCTTGGACGCCGCGGACCCGCTTTATTCGTGGCGCGAGCGGCTTTTGGACGCCTTCGGCGCAATGGCGCGTCAGCACAGGCGCCTCTAGAAGCGCCATTCTCAGCGTCGCTGATATTGCTTAGCGCCGAATAGGGTTTCCCACGCCTGTTTGTCTGCGGTCGCCGGTCGCTTTACTTGGTCGGCCATCACGGCGCTCCCTCGTTAAGGGTCGACTTCCAAGGCTCGCGGGTGACTTCCGGCGGCGGCCTGCTCCTAGTGCGGGAGCTGGATGAACGGCTGGGCTTGGGCGAGCTCATCGAGCGGCACTTGGCCGACGGGCGCAAGGAAAACACTTAGTTGCCTGTGATCGACCGCGGGCAGTAGCCGCTATGCGGCAGGCGGGCTATGCGGAGGTCAACGATGACCAGCAGCTCTCGCAGGATCAAACCTTCCGGCTGGCTGCGGTGAGCCAGCCACCGCTCCCAGCGTGTATCAACTTGACGCAGGTTTTCTATCAGGCTAACAATCTCGTGGCCGGGAGATCAAAAAACGGAAGTTCCAGTTGGCAGGGCCAGCCTTTCTAGGTTGTGCGAGTTGCGACGCATTGCGCCCTGTTGCTTGCGATAAGGAGAGTTCCGGGTGGCGGAATTGCCAGGAAGGGAAAGCGCGCAAGAGCTCATCGCGCAGAGCCGCGCGGAGACCCTCAAAATGCCGATCAGGGATGTTGTTGACGCTGCCCGCGCGGGAAAATTGTCCGATGATGGGCGGTTTCGCCTGGTCGCGCGCTTGTGGACGCTGGAGCGGCTTTTCTATTACGTTTACGGCGGCTGGGGGCAGGGATTGGAGGTTGGTGATTGCCCGGCTTCGGTCAAATATCTGTTCGCTCGGCAGATCATGGATGAGTCGACGCATGAGATGCTTTACCTCGATGCGTTATTGCGCGAAGGCCGGGTGCGGAAACAGCGCGAAGCCTTCCAACATCCTTACGGCAAGTTCACGCTCGATTCGGCGCTGGCCTTTTACGTCTTCTCGATACGGAATCTCGCGACCTATTCTCAAGTCGTAAGAATTGCGGCCCTGAACCTTGGCCCCAAGATCATGGAATTGGCCTGGATGGAAGAACTCGCGCAAGCCTTGTCCGATGACGACCTGGGGGCGGTCTTTTCGAGCCAGCTTGTAGAAAACCGCAGCCATATCAACATGGGCAGGCGGATCGTCGAGGAATGCGTCAGCGACGAATTCAATGCCCGCCTCTGCCGCTGGGCGTGCGGTGTTGCCAGGCGCGACTACCTGGCGTTTTTGCAAGAATTGAGCGATTTCGTCCTCGGCCGCCCGCCGAGGGCTGAAGCGCGAGGAGCCGCTCTGCGAGTGACGGACTGAGCGTTGCGTAAAGAGGCAAGTCAGTGACCAGGAATAGAAGGCTCCGGACGCTCAAAGTTGACCACGAACGTTGTACCGAATGCCCTATGTGCTACCTGGTATGCCGCGAACTCGATATCAACGCGGTGTATGTCGCGCTGGAGCCTCGGCATCGTATCGAAATCGATCCAAACAGATGCACCTACCCTGTATGCACCGCCTGCCTCGCATACTGCCCCGCCGAGGGGTCCATCATAGAAGCTGAAAGCGGACGTTCCATGGTTCATGCGCCCGCCGCCGCGCATCGCTGGCGGCTGGAGCAGACGGCTGACAAATAGGC
This sequence comes from Deltaproteobacteria bacterium, assembly GCA_021792265.1. GTDB lineage: Bacteria > Desulfobacterota > Binatia > Binatales > Binataceae > JAJYVB01. The sequence goes on from JAJYVB010000133.1 coordinate 3,711, forward strand.
CGGTACGGAGGCGAGCCGTGCACGCGCTCTTGACGGAGTTTCTCGACAAATGGGTATGGTCAACCGCGAAGGGAGCTCCCGGCGCCGACTTTCGCCTGCGTCTCACCCGCGACAAATGCTTAGACGGCTGGGAGCTGGCGCTACGAAGTTCAATCGAGGAGATCGAGCGGGGCCTCGCCAGTGGCGATAACGAGTGGAAGCGGCAGGTCGCAATGGGCGGGTATGCGGGCGAAGGCGTGCAAATGTCGATCAAGCAGATGTCGGCACAGCTTCTGTCGGTCGACCTGGCAGCCCAGGAGAAGTACATCAATCTTCAGCGGATGCGCGCCCGACAGGTATGGGACGAATGCAAGCACAGCAAGCTCCATCTCGAGGTACTGATGGAAAATGGTTGGGTCAAGAGCGAACGCGATCTTGCTCGGGATCCGGCCGCCCATACCCAGCCGCTACCTGCGTATTTCGGGCTCTCGTTGATGTTCCCCCATATCCATCCGCTGGCGCGCGCAGCCCAGCATTACTTCGTCGAGGCGATTGCATGCCTCGCAATCCAAGCTTACCTGAGCCTGGTTGAAGATCCGATGGTGCGCCACGAGCACCTGAGCCAGCGCGACGAAGAGCTGATGCACTTCATGGAGGGCAAATACATAATCGATACCTATTGCGGCGAACTGCAAGACCAGAAGCCGGTTGAGGATACGCTGGACTTCCTGCTTCATCGACTGCGGGTAAGCTTATGAGAGTGCGGATCGATTATGGGCTGTGTAACTCGTGCGGCCTGTGCTACGAAGTCTGTCCCGAATCGGCAATTACGCAAAAGTATCTCGAACCCAGACACCTATACGAAGTAAGGACGGCAAGGTGCACCGGCTGTGGAGAATGCATGGATTACTGTCCGGCGCCTGGAGCGCTGGTCCAATTCGAATCGTAAAGGGGGTCATGGTATAAGAGAAATTCTAGCCAAGAGGTTGCAGGCGGCGCAGGAAAAGCTTGAGGATCTCCTTAACGAGTACGGAAAATTTCTAAACCCCGAGCGCGCGCGGCTTGAGGCAGACGAGTATCGCGGGGGATCTCTTATGCCGACCATCTACGCGGACGATATGCGAACATTCACCCTTGCGAGGGCGTAAGAACTCGCAACCAGGATTCAGCACAAGAAGCGCTTCCTAGTGTGGTGTCCCGTTAATACCCTCAATAAAAAACCGCCTTACGCAGTGCGTCATCCTGAGCGCAGCGAGTCTGCGCGCGGAGTCGAAGGATCCGCGCGGCATTCCTTGGCCGCGCGATTTGGCCGGGTTTGCCGAAGAAAGTCCATCGCAGCCGCAAGGATGGCGGCTGCGGATTCTTCGCTGCGGAGGCCCCTCTCGCTTCGCTCAGGGCGCCGCAGCGGCGGCTCAGAATGACCGATTCCATTTTGTCAATTTATTTGCGGGACACCACACTAGACCACGCGTGGAGGCGACATTTGAAAGGAAAGAAGCAGCACCCTGACACGCGCTGACGAGGCGCGTCGAGAACACCTTATACAGTAGCGATGATAGCACCGGCGATCGCTCGCAAGGCCCGCCTCGCAGAGCGGGCGTTTCCGCTGAAGGTGGCGCCGCGAGCTTGCCCCTCGCGGTCGTTCACGAAGGCGCTGGTAAGGGACCGCTAAGACGGAATTCCCTGCTGGCGAGTCGGCGCCACCGCCGCTGGTCCTTGGCCGGGCGCGCCTGCCCTTGAGCCCGTCACGTCTCGCGTGCCGTAAGCCGTCATAACCAATGTGTCACCCATTTACCGAACGAGTACACGCGCTTGCCCGGCGAGGGTGTCCGGCGGTATGGTTGCGGCGTGCGTAGCTTCAGCAAAGTCATCGTTGCAACCGACTTTTCCGAGGACTCGGCACGCGCCCTCGAGTACGGCGAGACGTTGGCGCGCGCCTTTTCCGCCGAGATCATCCTGCTGCACGTCGATCAGCCGCTCTCGCCCGTGATGTTTACGCCCGACCTGGGCGCGGGGATGGAGATCGGCGCGATGAGCCAGCTAGCCGAAGAACAGCGGCTCGCCGCCCAGCGCGAACTCGATCGTATCGTGGCCCGGCTGCGGGAAAGCGGGATAAAGGCACGAAGCCTGCTGCGCGTCGGCGCGCCGTTCGTCGAGATCATCAACGCGGCGCAGAGCGAAGGGGCGGACCTTATCGTGCTGGGGACCCATGGACGAAGCGGGCTCTCCCACGTGCTCTTGGGGAGCGTCGCGGAACGGGTGGTCCAGAAAGCAGGATGCCCGGTGCTTACGGTGCGCCATCCGGGTCGCAAGTTCAAACATCCTCTCGACAAGGAGCCGGCGGAGCGCAAGTGATCCGGCCCCGCTCAGCCTGACGGGTCTTGGGTTTCACCTCCAGCTTCTGTCTGCGCAACGCCCGTTAGGCGCTAGCTTTTGCTTTCCTCATCCGATTCGACGCTCCTTCCATTGGCCTGCCTCGGCTGTTACTAAGGCCGTGATGCATATGGAACGCTCGCTGCGCACACATATAGCGCTCACCGCCAGAATGGTCGCTGCTGCTGCCGTTGCGCTGCTCGCGCTCGGCGCTATCGCAGCCCGGGCAGCGTCGGTGCCCCATGCGATGGTGGTGGCCGAGAGCGCGCCGGCTGCCAAAGCCGGCCTCGCCGTCATGCGCCGGGGCGGAAACGCGGTCGATGCGGCCGTTGCCGCGGCGCTGGCGATGGGCGTGACCAATCCCGCCTCGTGCGGAATCGGCGGCGGCGGCTTCATGTTGATCTACTGGGCAAAAACCGGGCGGTTCTACGCGCTCGACTACCGGGAACGTGCGCCGCTGCGCGCTTCCGCCAATATGTATCTGCGCAACGGGCGCCCGGACGAGGCGCTGGCGAGAACGGGACCGCTTGCAGTCGCGGTTCCGGGTGAAGTGGCGGGACTCGCGGCAGCGCTTAAGCGCTTTGGGAGCCGCGATTTTCAAACCCTTGCCGCACCTGCGATCCGCCTTGCCGAAAGCGGATTCCCGGTGACTCCCCATCTGGCGTGGGAGATCTCGCGCACTGCGGACATCATCAGACACGACCCAGGCCTGAGCGCCACCTTTTTCGACCGTGGAGGAAATCCTCTGAAAGCCGGCGACGTGCTTACCGAAAAGCGGCTCGCCGGAACGCTGCGAAACCTGGGGAAAGACCCGGATAAGAACTTCTACCGAGGCAAAACCGGCCTCGAACTCGCGTCATTCATCCAGCGCCAGGGCGGTCTCGTTAGCCCCGAAGATCTCGCCTCGTATCGGCCAGTATGGCGCACGCCACTGCGGTTTCCGTTCGCTGAATGCGAAGTCTACGCGTTGCCGCCACCCGCGTCGGGCGGGGTGTTGCTGGAGATGCTCGGGATGTTGGAGAAGGGGCATCTGCCGGGTCTCGGATTCAACTCAGTGCCCTACCTGGTGCGGTTAATCGGCGTGATGCGCCAGGGTTTCATCGACCGCCAGCAATACGGCGATCCGGCCTTCGTCAAGGTCCCCGTCAAAGAGTTGCTTTCCCCCGAACATATCAAAGAGGCGCGAGCGCTTGCCCTGAAGCGAACCCCTGCTCCGCTCAAGACGGCTGCCCATGATCATGGCACGGCGAACCTCCTGGTGGTCGATAGCGCGGGAAACGCGGTCGCGATGACGACGACGATTAACACGATCTTCGGCGCCAAGATGATGGAGCCGCGCCTCGGGATCGTGCTCAACGACGAGATGGACGATTTTGCCGTTGCGACGGGAGTACGCAACGTTTATCGGCTGGCGGGCGTCAAACCAAATGCGATCGCTCCGGGAAAACGCCCGCTCTCGAGTATGACCCCGATAATAGTGACGAAAAACGGCCGGTTCGTGATGGCTGCTGGAGGCTCCGGCGGTCCTACGATCATCACCGGCGTGCTCCAAGTGGCGCTGGATCTGTTGGAGTTTCACATGACTCCGGCACGCGCGGTCAGCGAGCCCCGGATTCACGACCAGGCAAATCCCGACGTCGTGCTCGTCGAAGAACGGCTGCCGGTTTCGACCCGCAATCTGCTGGAGCGCATGGGATACAGGCTGAAGGTATGGCCTGAGCTGGGAGCTGTCGGGGCCATAATGGCAGGCCCTGAAGGGTTACGCGGGGCTTTCGACTCGCGCAAGGGAGGCGGCGCCGACGGCTTCTGACGCAGCGCACTGGCCCCGGCTTACCTGGGCCGATCGGCGCCGCCAATACCCGTCAACGCGGCTAAGGTTGATTTGACGTTCGGCCGCCGCGATTGGAATGCGGTTGTCCGGTCAAGAGAAGCGGCGCTATCCATGGCTCCCGGATCGGACAAGAGGACGCTATGGTCTGCCGGATGCCCTGCGTGAATCCGGCGTCCAGCTTCCCGCCAACCCCAAGCTGGAGCGCGAGATTTGGCTTTAGTGGTGCGCCTGGAAACCGATTCGCCCTAATTAGGATAATTTTAAAGCTGCGCTTTAAGGGCTATCGCTGACGCTTGCCCCCTACGGGTGAACGCTCTAGCGCTCGTCGGACGGAAAGACAGACGGAATACTAAGTACGTTCGACGGTCCCGCTTGGGCCGGAGGCGAAGGAATTTCGATGAGGTAAGAATGGCCAATTGGACCCGAAGAGGGGGCGGAGATACGGTCAAATTTGGGAACCAGAGTGTTCGGTGCGTCAACAATGGAACCCGGCGCGAAGGTAATTGTGTCGTCGCCCGCCGAGTAAGCGCCCCATCGGCTGTTGCCCGCGGCGGCAATCGAGCCTTCGCTGGACAGAAGCGCCACCATCAGAGAGACGACTATGGCGTGCCTTAGCTTCGTATGTCGTGCCTCCGTCTAGTTGGACGCCGACCTAAGCCTAATTATTCGCCTGCCCGCGCCAACGCTGGGGCCTCATGTCGTTAGGCGTGCCGGCCCAAGCGGCCGCGTGGACACACACCCGCAGAACTTGGCCGCCACGCCCATTTGTCCTATGAGTTTGCCGGCGGGAAGGGGACCACGTACGGGAATTTTGGTTAACAAGTTTAAGGCGGTCGTTACTGGCATGGGTTCTTCGCTTCGGCAGCCTGCGCTCGCAATGACAATGGCAACGCGCTTCTGTCATTCTAAGCCCGGCGAAGAATCT
>JAJYVB010000134.1 GCA_021792265.1 Deltaproteobacteria bacterium
CCCCGGTTCCCTTTGCGCCTGCAAAAGCGTATGGCAGCGCGGACGCCGGAAATCAGCGTCAAGCAGCGCAACTTTGCAACCGGTCTCGGCGAAAGCCATCGCGACGTTCACTGCAGTCAGAGTCTTCCCCTCGCCCGGGGTTGCGCTGGTGAAGAGCAGCGTGTGCATCCGCTGAGCTGGCGGGCGCGTGTGCAGGATGCTGGCGCGCAGCGTATGGTAGGCGTCGGCAGCCAAGGAAAGCTTGGTCGCATCGTCACGCCCGTTGCTGGCGCGACCGTTGCCCGCGTGGCCGTTGCTTATGTGCCCGTTGCTCGGATGGCCATTGGCGAGCCGGCTGGGCTCAGGCAGCGCGAGCCTCGGTTCCTGGTGGACACGCAACAGGTTGGGAACCACGGCAAGCGTTGGCACGCGCAACTGCGCCTCGATCCGCTCCGGGCTGTCAAACGTGTCGTCAGCCGTATCGAGCAGAAAGGCGAGGCAGATGCCGAGCAAGAGACCGCCAACCGCGCTCACCGTCAGGCACAGCACCTTCTGCGGGCTGCTTGGCCATAGCGGGGGCGCGGCCTGGTCGACCACTACCACGTTCGAAATTCGAATCTGTCCCGCGACGCCGATATTTTTCATCAGCCCGACAACGCTGTCGTAAAGCTCGCGGTTAGTTTCAACGTCGCGTGCCAGAATCGCGTACTCCACACCGGCGTCCCGAAGTGTCAGCAAGTGGTTTTTCTGATCCTCCACGGCGGCGCTGAGCTGCTTCTCCTTGGAGACGGCGGTCTGATACTCCAGTTCGATGCCGTGCACAGTCCTCTGGATTTCCTCGTGCAGCCGCTGCCGCGCCGCGTTGAGCTGCGCGTGCAGCTGCATCACATCCGGATACTCGTTGGTGAAGCGCGTCAACAACGAGGCATACTTGGCGTCGAGGTCGTCAACCTGAGCCCTCAGCGCCTGAATGGTTGGGTCGGCCGCAACCGTGGGCAGCGCCTGGTAGTCGCGGCTCTGGATAGCCTGGCGCTGTGCTTCCAGCGCGATACGGTCAGCCTGAGCTTTTGTCAGCAGGTTCTCCAGTTCTCCCAGCCGCGCCGTGCCCAGGTCCCGCTTCGGGCTCCTGCCCGTCGGGTCGCTTACGATACCGAGCTTTCGCCGGTAATCGTTGAGGGCGATTTCGGAGCGCGTTAGTTTGTCTTTAAGTTCGCCCAGCTTGGCTTTCAAAAACCGGCCGGCCTCCTGCCCCGCGCGGCCTCGCAGATCCGTTTCAAGCTGGATGTAAGCTGCGGCGTGGGCGTTGGCAACGCGGGCCGAGAATGCCGGGTCGGGGCTGCTGAATTCGATCTTTGCAAGGCGCGTCTCTTCCAGCGGCGCGATCTTCAGAGCGTTGAGGTAAACGCTAAGCAGGACCGGATCGATATCCGGATACGCGACCGCGCCACCCGGAACTGCGGCTTGGCCCAGCAGCGGTATGTTGCGCAGCCACGAGAACCGGCCAGATGGACGCATACTGAGAAAAATCGGGTTGTGCTGCAGATCCAGTTCACGCATCACCTTCACGGCTACTGCGTCGCTAGCCATGATTTCGTATTGGCTCTTGTAATAGTCGTGGGCGAAATCGAGCGTTTCCGGAGCGTAAAGATCCTGCTGAACCGATAGTACGTGTGGGGAATAGGGTTCGATCAGCAGCGTGCTGGCCGCAGTGAAAGTCGGGTGCAAAATGAAAAACACTGTCACCGCTGTGCCCACAAACACGCTGGCGGCCACCGCCACAATGAGCCACAAGCGCTTACGCAACACCAGCCAGTAGTCCCGCATGCGGACGGTTTCCGGCTCGTAAGCAAAAGCGCCTTCCTGGCCAGAGTTAGGGTAAATACGCTCGCCAGGGACAGCGTGGTCATTGAGGCTATACGGAAAGAGATCGCGCATTGTTTGGCACCGCCGCAGGAATTGATACCTACGGGATCAGCGGCATAGACGCTCCGATGTACATCAGGTTATGAAAAAACTGATAAACGCCATATGGAACCAGTTTCGACGACGATGAGCGAACTTCTATAACGTCGGAGCTTTGCACGGGCAGATCTTCACCGTGCCCGTTTTTTACGGCTGCCAGATCGATGGAGTAGTACTTCTTGGTGCCGGCCGGATCGGAGCGGATCACCTCGACGTGATCCAGATCCGCGGGAAACAGCGGACCGCCCGCGGCAGCCACGGCTCCCAGGACACCCAGCCCCGGGGTTATTTGGTATGCCCCCGGCTTGTCAACCCAGCCGTCTACCAGGACTTGGCCGAGCGCTTCCGCGACGATAGTGTCGCCGGGGCGGACTGGCAGCTCCAGGCATGCGCCCTGGGCAGGGTCGCGAAGATTGATCTCGATCGGGATTCCAGCGGCCGAGTCACCGTGCGCTGCACTCTGCGACGGGATTATTTGCACCCTGTCTGCGGCCTTTGCAGTCAGACCTCCGGCCATCGAAAGCATATCGCGGACGGTGTCCTGACTGCCCGAAACGTTGTACTCGCCAGGTTTCGTAACCGCGCCAAAGACACCAACTTCGCGACTCCGGTATTCCTGAGTGAAGACGCGAACCTGCGGATTGCGGACGTATCTGGTCAGCCGCTCTCTTATCAGCGCGCCCAGCTGCTCCTCGGTCAGACCCTGGGCGCGAACGACCCCTACCAGCGGAAGTTCGATGGTTCCTGACGGAGACACCCGTGCGACGAGGTTGTTCAGTTCCGTTACGCCCGAAACGTTCACGCTAAGAACGTCTCCAACTCCGATCGGCAGCTCATTAGCCGTTTGGTCATGTGAGCGTTGCCGCCAGACGCCTGTAAGCGGTCCTTTGCCCCCCGCCAGGTCACACGGCCCGGCGGCGGCGTTCATCCCCGGCAACGCCGACGCCCCTGGAGTCGCCGGCGCTGCGGTCGCAGCGACATCAACTCCACGCGGCTCAGACTCCGGCGCAGCCGGCGGTATGGGGTCGATCGCGCCTACCCGCGCGGCCGTCCGCCCCGAGTCCTGGCTAGGCGCTGGTCCGGCAGCACTGCACGCCGCGCAGCACAGAGCCATGATTATCGACGTGACCAAACATCCGCGGCTCACCGCGATTCCTCCCTAAGGACTCAAAGCCTGCTTGTTCTTTAGCGCACTCAACTGGCAAACAGCCGTCAGCCATTTACCGAATTCGCTGTTTAGCTCGTCTAAAGTTATCTCCTGCAATCGCCGGCTATCCGCTTTCTCCGGTGTCCAGTCATCCGCCGCCCCCCTTGCTGAGGTCTCTTTTCCGCCGCAATTTCGCGCTGCGAGCCACGCCCGCGCCGCCGTCGCTTCGCGCCGGAGCCTGAAAGGGCGACGCCGCCGAGTGCTGGTCCTGGCCGGTCTTGGTTTGCCAGCCAGGCAATGCGAGCGTGGTGCGAGCTACGGCGAAAGGAGCGGGATTGTGCGGCGCGTACCAGCGGTTAAAGTCCGACTTTAAGCCTGTTTTAAAAGCCTGCCACCCACCGCCCGACATGCACCAGCCGAAAACGAAACCATTGGGCGCCACCGTGCCGAACCGATCTTTCTCGAGTGTCCAGTCCCGATTCAACAGCGAGTACTTCTGGTGCGTCTGGTAATCTGTGACCGAAATCGGACCGGTGCTGCAGGGCATTAGCTGGGCACCGTGATTCCCGAAGATAACGGAATTTCGCACGGTCAGCCGGGCAACAGCGTTGGTGATGATTCCGTTTTTGTCATTGTACGTCATCGCACAGTTAACGAACGTAAGCGGCCCCTGACAATTCTCGAGGGTGAGGCCGTGTGTAAGATTGGAGCTAAACGAACAGTTCTTGACGTAAACGTCTCGGTTGTCCGTATCCAGCCAGAATCCACCGGTCAGATTGTGCGATGCGACAAAACCGTTGAATCGCAGCCCGTGGCCACGAACAATCTTGGTCCCGTTGGCGTCCACTCCCACGAACCCCCCGGCGTAGCCGCGCCAGTTGTTCCAGCTCGTATTGAGGTTGTGGGCGACCAGGTCGTCTATACGATAGCCTCCGATGCCATCCTCGCCGTTGTGGTCTGCCGTCACGTTGGTCAGCCTGACGTGAGTGACGACCTGCAGGACGATTCCGACCCAGTTGTTGTACCGCGCGACACAATTTTCTAGGTGAACGTTGACGCCCTTGCTGATGTCAACGGCGCCGCCGGTGCCGTTACCGATAGCGCTCGCATCGTGTTCGAAGATCAGGTTGCGCACAAAAAGATTCGCGATGCCGTTGGGAGTTGTAAGGAGGCCGCTGCGGACGGCTACTTCTATCGCAGCATGGCTCAACTCAACTCCGCGCGGCGGATAAACCGTGATCGCCGAGCCATCGACGACGAAAAAGGTGCCTGGCTTTCGCAGCGGAGGCGAGAGCTGCTGCTCAAGCTGGGTTCCATTGATAAACACCATCTCGCGGCGCCGGCCCAGTTTTCCGATGTCGCCCCAGGGATCGTCCGCAAAGCCCCATCGGTAGGGCCAGGAATGCGTGTAGGTACCGTTACTGTTGGCCTTCCAGCCGCGGTTCCAAATGTCTGAACCCGAAATGATGACCTGGCCGGGCGCAGTGCCCTCAAGAATCAGCGTGTGGCTGCTGCGGTTGAAGCCTGCCAGGGAGATTGCCTCGCGGTAGGTTCCGGGCCGGATCAAGATCCGCGCCGGTGCCTGCCGAGCTGCAACCACAGTTACGGCCCGGCTCACCGTGGCAAAGGGGGCCGGCGCGGTCCCCGGATTGGCGTCGTTGCCGCTTCGCGCGTCGACGTAAAAGTCGCGCGGGGTGAGCTGAGCACGAGCCTTCAACTGGGGCCCAAGAAAGACGAGGAACCCGCACGTTGCAAACGCGACCCGCCAGCCGACCCGGATTTTTCCCCTCACGCCTTCAAAACCGCCGCGCCGCTTACGAGCGCTCGGCATGCACGCATATGCAGCCAATAGAGCTGCCGACAGGCATCTTCTGGCAGACGGGAAATCCTTAACCGACACTTTCGACCTCCTGAGCGCAACTGCTACGGCCGATGTCCGGGCCCGCTTGTCCCAAGCCAGCCCGGCCTGCCGAGTGTGGGCAGAAGCTAGCCTGCAACCGGCCGTCTAGCCGCATATAGCTTACGCTCTATTCGACATCACACGCGCCAATATTGGCGTCATGCGTTGACGGCCCGACAGATAGCTTTCGCTAACAGATAACCAATTGACCGCAGTCGCCGCGTGAACTTGCCCGTTCATCGCAGCGCAGTTGCGCGTATTAATGATTTGCAAGGGCAACAGCGCCGCACTGATTTTTTCGCGAGCGCTATTAGGAGTAAGTCAAGGGCCGAACCGCTTGACGGCGCGAATTATGGATCTACTCGAAAATGTTCACCTGACTCTGCCGATCGCCGCCGCAGCCGGCGTCCTGCTGACGCTTCTCGGAGTCAGCTTTGCGGCTCTTATTGGCAGCGAAAGCATGTACGCTCGCAATCACCGGCAAAATGGGACGCACAGCTCGCCGCACGCATCCAGGCTGCTGCTCGTCGGATCGCCGTCGGCGGTCGCGCCCTATCTCAACGGGGCTCAGCTACGGCCTTCCGCGGAAGTTGCCGGAACCTTGCTCGTTAACGGAGACGGAAGCTTGAGCTTCAATGGCCGCCCGATAGGCTCGCTCGCGGACCTTGTGCAGGAGACGGTCATCGACGAAGTGGTCGTCGCGTCCCCGAACGGAGATCTCGACGTGCAATCGCTCGCCGCGTCATGCGCCGAGATGGGGATCACGTTTCGGACGTTGGTAAAGATGCCGCTGGTTGGAACAGGCCGCTACACGGCAGAACCTGTCTCGCCGGGGGCCTACCTGCTCTCTATGGAGTCAGTGCCGAACGCTCCGTTGCGGCTGTTCCTGAAGCGAGTTATCGACATCGTAGCGGCGCTTGCGGGACTGCTCATCTGCGCCATGGTCTGGCTGTGGTGCGGCCGCCGTATCCGCCGCGAAACTGGCGCTTCCACGATCTTTCGCCAGGAACGAGTCGGCCGCCACGGCCGGCGCTTTGTCCTTTACAAGTTTCGAACAATGTGCGCCGACGCTGAGGCGCAGCTTAAGGACTTGCTACACCTCAATGAAATGCGCGGCAGCATCTTCAAGATGCGCAACGATCCGCGCGTCACGCCCTTGGGACGCAAGCTGCGCGCAACTTACCTCGATGAATTTCCGCAGTTCTGGAATGTTCTGAAAGGCGAGATGAGCCTGGTGGGCACACGGCCTCCCACCCCCGCCGAGGTCGCGTCGTACCAGCCGCACCATCGCCGCCGACTCGCCATGAAACCTGGCATCACAGGCCTGTGGCAGCTTTCCGGCAACGGGACTGTCAACGACTTCGAGGAGATAGTCCGAACTGACTGCCAGTACATTGACCACTGGTCGCTGGCGCTCGATCTAGTATTGATCGCGAAAACAATCGTGCGGGTTCTAAAAAAGCCCGGCTGGTAACGGCGCTTTCCGCCTCTCTCGCTACTCCGAAGTGTCCGCTCCTGCTCCCAGGCGTGACACGCTCTATTGCGTTGACTGGCCAGCGCCTTCAGCGGAGCGATATAGCCGCGTCACGCCGCATTTCTCTGCAAAGCCGTCGGGGCCAGCAGTTCCTGGTCGAGGCCGCATCCCCGGTTCAGAATGTAATGTTTTCCCTGCCGGCTGATCCTGCCCTCGGCAGTCATCTCACCTATCAGACGGCTTACCATCGGCCGCGAGCTCCCGATCATTTCGGCCAGGCTGTCATGCGATAGTTCGAGCGTAAGGATTGTCCCCCGCGATTCGACGACTCCGAACCTGTAGCCGAGATCCGCAAGTACCATTTCCAGTCTCTCGCGGAACGAAAGGCTCAGGAAGCGGATGCGGTGGTAGGCGGTTGACGACCAATAGGTGTTCAACCTAATGAGCAGCTCTGTCAGCGTTGTCGCGTCGAGTTGTTCCAGGACGCTCCGGAGCTGCGCGCGAGTGAATATCGCAAGGGTACACTTGCTGAGCGCGGTGGCTTCGAAAGCCTGTACGTGGCGGCTTTTCGCGTTGAGAAAGTCGGCGAAACCTACCGTCTCGCCTGGCCCCGCGATGTCGAGCAACAACCTCTCTTCAGCAGAGGTTGGAACGTAGACCGCAACTAGGCCGCCGAGAACCCAAAACACCACCTCGGCCGGCGAGCCTTGACGGAAGAGGCTCTCGCCTTTCGCATAGGACGCGCAAATGTGATGTTCGAGGAGTTCGTCGACTAACTTCTTGGGAAGGCCAATTTGCGCAAGCTTGGGGATTAATTTCTGGTCGCCATCGTCGTTTGCGGGCGTTTTCATTGCTCGTCACCCCTATCTTGCCAATCACAACGTTTTCAGTTTCGCTCCGCTATTTCCTCCTCCTCGGCAACCGGCCCCACAACCATTTGCTCTCACGACCAACACTGCTTTCTGACCCTCAACGATTAGCCTGGCTGGCCAACAGCCTTTTTTGACCACCAAGCCAGCTCTATACAGTCCTTACTAGCTCCGCTGCAAGCCTTACGCAAGGCGCAACTTTGATGGCAGTGCCCTTTTTTCCAAGTAACGTCAAGACGTAGCCAGAAAAGATGTCCTGCCGGTTCACTGCGCCTTGCAAGCTTTCTGCTCGCCTTCTTGCGCTCCACATTCAAAGCGCGTCGAGCGCCTGCCTGAAGCCAAGAGGGCTCGTTTCCGACCGCCAATGGTCGACCAACCGATGCCCAGTCCCGGACTCTACCCGCGTCGCCCCTCCTTGCTTCCGGATAAAACGGCCAACCCGCGTGTTATCTATCGTTGAAAGATGCAAACCCGACCTGTCAGTCTCCATATTAGTCTTTAACGGCCTAGCTTCACATCCGTCTAACGACCGGTCCTAATGGTGCACTTCAGCATCGGCGCCATCGTAGGTCAATGTGCCGGAGTAACCTAAAATAGACCTTCCGCCGACAAATCTTAGCGAGAATCGCCCAAATCATTATGATTTCACGTCCGCCTTAAGATACTTTAGTCGTTCCTTAAGTTCCTAAAGCAGTTTCTAAAAGAGGTTCTCCAAGCTCATCCGAAACTTTACGGAGCCACGCGCGCAGATCTTGCTCTACGATTGACAGCCGTGAGCTTTGCTTCCCATCGCTAACAAGACTTTTCGCCCGGCCGCGTGAAACGTCTCTGACACATATTGTTGCCCTAAAAGTTCATCTACGCGACCTGAAAAAATGTCCATGATCGAGGTCGGGTGGCGACCGCCAGCACACTGGTAACGCGAGGCGCTGTCAGTCTTAGAACTGAAGCGGCGCAAAGGACGAGCTGGTGGAACTCCAGCACCGGCACTTACTCAATCACACCCACCACCAAGCCGTACTGCAAGCCGTAGGAGCTTGGTCACCAGGAATCAGGCGAGAGTTTTGCTGGCCAGGAATATTAGGTCCGATTGCTCGCGCGGCTACGACCAGCCGAACTGCCGCGCAGAGAACGCTAGTACAGGATAACGAGTTGCCTAGCAGGGTGTTGAGAAACTGGAGATTTCGACGCGACGGAAGGATTTTGCTGAACACCGTGCTAAAAAACCGGCTTCCTTCCTTCAGCTCTCTCCCTCGGGGAGAGATTACAGTGAGGGGAGCAGGTTAGTGAAAAGGCTTTTTCACCAACCTGCTAGTGGCCTGTAACCTTGAAATTGGTATCGGATTCTGATATGAAGGAGTCATGCCTAAAAGCAGTCTTGGTTTGGCTTCCAAGGAACGTAACGAACTGGTGGAGCGGGCGCGCTCGCGCACCGCGC
>JAJYVB010000135.1 GCA_021792265.1 Deltaproteobacteria bacterium
GGTAAGTCAATGGCGGACAAATTACGATTCGGTATCTACTGTGAAGTTCAGAATGGAGACGGTTTCGATAGCGCAAAGACGACGCGCGACGTCTTAGATCTCATACTGCATGCGGACCGGCTGGGTTACGACGTTTTCAGCCTGATCGAACATCATTTCTTCCCGCAATTCGGCATCTCGGCGAATCCGCTGGCGATGTTCGCCGCGGCGGCGCAGGCTACCCGTAATATCCGCTTCCGCACGCTGTGCCACACGCTCCCACTGACCAATCCCGCCGTGAAGGCGGGCGAGATCGCCGTGGTGGATATCCTTACCGGCGGCCGGCTCGATTGCGGCGTCGGACGCGGCCATCCGTGGGAGTACCCGCCCATCGGAATGCCGCTCGAAGAGACGCAGGGCCGCTTCGAGGAAGCGCTTGAAATTCTCGAGCAGGCCTTCACCATGGAGCGGTTCTCATATTCGGGCAAGTACTACCAGCTCGAAGACATCGCGGTCGTGCCCAAGCCGATCCAGAAGCCATATCCGCCGGTTTACATGGTCGGAACCAGCGGAGCGTCATTCGATCTTGGCGCGCGCAAGGGATGGGCGCTCGCCTTTGGCGGTCCCGCACCGGTCAGCACTTTCAAGCCGGGGGTCGACCGCTATCTCGAGGCCTGCGCCAAGTACGGCACCAAGCCCACGGTGGCGTGCGTGCGATGCGTCTACATGGCCGAAGACGAGCGGCGCGCCCGCGCCGAAGTCGAGCCCGCGCTTAAGGGCTTCTTTGCCAATAACGCTCGGCCGATCTATAGCGTTAACCCGCACATGAAACAAAAGCTGGTGCAGGGCGGGTACGCCTTTTACACGACCGGCATGCTCGAGGCGTTGACCAAACTCAGCTACGAGGAGATCGTCGCGGGCGGCTACGCCTTCATCGGCACCCCGCAAAAAGTCCTTGACCAGTGCGCCGAGCTACGCGAGCAGATTGCGGTAGATGAAATCACTATCATCTCGCACTTCGGGAATATTGAGCCGTGGAAGGCGGCTAAAACGCAGGAATTGTTCGCCCAAGAGGTAGTGCAGAAACTGCGCGGCTCGTGAGTGCGCGGCGCGCATATCCCGCCTCACCCGGCGGCGGGCAGGAGCTGCGCTTAATGACTTGCCGATGACTGGGAGGCTGCGATGATTGCTCCTTATACCGCCGTTGGTCTTATTCCCACGGTCCGAGGAATCCGCAAACGCGGCGACATCGCGCGCAACCTCGAGCATCTCGCGCATATGGTGAAGGCTGCCGCGTGGCTCTCGAGCCTCGATCTTCCAGTACGGCTGATCGCGCTTCCAGAGGGAGCCCTGCAGGGATTCAACGACGAAGTGCACGATCTGGATCACGCCGTCTTCGCGCGCGAGTGTGCAATCGACATCCCCGGGCCTGAAACCGACGCGCTCGGCGCGATAGCCCGGATGCAGCAGGCGTTCGTGATCGCTCAGGCCAAGGCTCGGCATCCGGACTGGAAAGATCGCTTCTTCAACGTAGGATTCATCATTAACCCTTCGGGCGAGGTCGTACTGAAGCATTACAAGGTCTCACCGCTCTTTCCCGTGGAGCACTCGGTATGCCCCCACGATATCTTCGACTGGTGGGTCGAGAAATACGGGCTCACGCTCGATGCGTTCTGGCCGGTCGCGGACACGGAAGTCGGCAGGCTCGGGGTTATGATGGCTAACGAGGGGTCGTATCCGGAGAACGCACGCGCCCTTGCGTTGAACGGAGCCGAGGTCGTCTATCGGGGCTCCTACCCGCATCCGGCAACGGGCAATGAGTATTTCGAGATACAGAGCCGGGCGCGTGCTCTCGATAATAATTTCTATGTGATCGCGCCCAACATGGGTACTTACTACCTGGATGCCGCGAGCGACACACCTATCGACACTTTCGGCGGCCGCTCCGCGATAATCGATTACCGCGGACGGATAGTAGGCAGGCAGGACTACGGCGGCGGCTCGACCTACGTTGCGGGCGTGATCGACATCGAGGCGCTACGGTACCATCGCTGCCATGCGCAATGGGACAACTGGCTCAAGGATGTCCGCGCAGAGCTGTACCGCATCCTGTACAACGAAACAATCTACCCGAAAAACCTGTATCTCGCGCGGGAGCCGATGCGGCACGACGAATACCGCCGCGAAGTCATCGACAAGCAGATCGAGCTGATGTGCTCGCGGGGCGTCTGGAAGAAGTCAGTGTACGACTAACATCAGGTAGCTAAAAGGAGACGTAGCAGGAATCATGCGAGTTGGAATTGGGTTGCCGAGCACCATTGCGGGCGTTAACGGGCACACGATCATCGAGTGGGCGCGCAGGGCTGAGGAGCGTCCGTTCACCAGCCTCGCTGTCATCGACCGATACGTCTACGACTCTTACGAACCGTTCGTCGCGCTGGCGGCTGCTGCCGCAGTTACGACGCGCCTGCGTCTGGCAACCACGATCGTCGCCGGACCGCTGCGCAATGCGGCTCTTTTGGCGAAGAGCGCAGCTTCGGTCGATGCGCTTTCGGCCGGCAGGTTGGTGCTCGGCCTGGCAGTGGGCGCCCGCGAGGATGATTATCGAGTTGCTAACGTGGATTATCATCGGCGTGGAAAAATCCTGAACGACCAGCTCGCCACGCTGCGTTCGCTCTGGGAAAGCGGGGCGATCGGACCTCGCCTCGTACGTCCTCGGGGACCGGAGATTCTTATCGGCGGGCTGAGCGATCAGGCATTCAGCCGGGCAGCCCGCTACGCTGACGGCTACGTGCATGGCGGGGGACCGCCGCGCGCCTTTGCCCGTGCCGCTGACCGTGCGCGCGCCGCGTGGCGCGACGCCGGACGGCCGGGCTTGCCGCAGATTTGGGGGCAGGGCTATTTCGCACTGGGCGAAGAGGCAGCCGCTAAGGGAGCTGCTTACCTGAAGGATTACTATGCGTTCACAGGTCCCTTCGCGGAGCAGATTGCAGCCGGTCTTCTCACCACAACGCAAGGCGTGGTCCAATATCTGCGGGGGTACCAGGACGCCGGCTGCACCGAACTCGTGCTGTTCCCGGGCGTAGCCGAGCCGGATCAGCTGGACCGGCTGGCCGAAGCTGTCGCAGCTCTGTAGTCTTGGGCCCGTTGTCCGACCCAAAGCGCAGTTATTGTAAACCGTGAAAGCCCTGATCATTGGCGGCGGGCCAGGCGGGCTGTACGCCGCGTTGCTGCTCAAAAAAACCCATCCTGTCTGGGATGTTACCGTCGTCGAGCGCAATCCGCCCGACGCCACCTATGGTTGGGGCGTGGTGTTCTCCGACCGCACCCTGTCTTCCTTCCGCGAGGCCGACTACCCGAGCTATCGCGAGATTACCAACCGCTTCGTGATCTGGGACACGATCGAGGTCCGTTACGGTGGCGAGGCGATTCGATGTGGCGGCAACGTCTTTGCCGGGATTTCGCGCAAAGTGTTGCTGCTGCTCCTGCAGGAGCGATGCAAGCATTTCGGGGTCAGGCTCAAGTTCCTGACCGAGGTTCGCGACCTGTCGGAGTGTAAGGGCTACGACCTGATAATCGCTGCCGACGGACTCAATAGCATCGTGCGCAAAGCTCACGCTGCGCACTTCAAACCGGCGCTGGTGTTAGGCAAAAGCAAGTACACATGGCTCGGTACGCGTAAGGTATTCGACGCTTTCACCTTCCCTTTCCGCCGCAACGAGCATGGCCTCTTCCAGGCCCACATCTATCCCAACGACGGCACCGCCAGCACCTTTATCGTGCAGTGCGACCCCGAGACTTGGCAGCGCGCCGGGCTCGACCATGCGACCGAGGCGGAGACCGTTGCCTATTGCGAGCGCGTCTTTGCGGAAGACCTCGGTGGTGAGCCACTGCTGTCCAACAAGTCGGACTGGATCACGTTTGCTACGGTCAGCAACCGGAACTGGTGGTACCAAAACATAGTGCTGATCGGCGACTCGGCCCATACCGCCGACTTCACGATCGGATCGGGCACCAAGATGGCAATGGAGGACTCGATCGCGCTCGCCGCAGCGTTCGAGCGCTACGGTGACAACGTCAAAGCGGCACTCAATGACTTCGAGCTGGAGCGCCGGCCCGTGGTCGATAGCCTGCAACGCGCCGCCGCCGAGAGCAACCGCTACTTCGAAAACACTCCCCGCTACGAACATTTCGAGCCGATGCAGTTCGTCTATTACCTGCTCACTCGAAGCGGCCGCATCTCCTACGACGAGCTGCGCCGCCGCGATCCGTCCTTCGTCGACGCGACGGACCGCTGGTTCTTCGAGAAAACGACCGGCATCGCCACGCGTAACCAGCGCGTGGTGGCGCCGCCGCCTATGCTCGCGCCGCTCGGCCTGCGTGCGGTGAAACTGCAAAACCGGGTCGCCGTGTCGTGCAGCGCCACTTGTCAGGCGCGCGACGGCATTCCTGACGAAGCCTACACGGCCGACCTCGGGAACCTGGCGCTCAGCGGAGCGTCGCTGGTCTTAACGGAGCCGCTCGCAATCGCGCCCGAGGGCCGCATCACTCCGGGCGACAACGGACTCTACCGGCCTGAACACGTGGCAACCTGGTCGCGGCTCACCGCTCTAGTGCATGACTCTGGCGCGTTCATCGCGGCCCGGCTGGGTCATGCCGGCCGAAGGGGAGCAACTCGGCCCCGTAACGAGGGTCTTGACTTGCCGGTGCTTAAGGGCGGCTGGCCGCTGCTTTCAGCATCGGCGATTCCCTACCTTCCCAACGGCCCATGCCCACGCGAGATGGATCGGGCCGACATGGACCGGGCGCGTGACCAGCACGTCAGGGCGTCGCAGATGGCCAACGAGGCCGGGTTCGATATGCTGGAACTCTATTTCGCCCACGGCTATCTGATTGGAAGCTTTATATCGCCGCTCACCAACCTCCGCCGCGACAGCTACGGAGGCTCGCTCGAAAACCGGCTGAGCTACCCGCTCGAGATTCTCGAAGCGGTGCGCGCGGCATGGCCCAAAACGAAGCCGCTGTGCGTTGCGCTAACGGCGACCGACTGGGCGCGCGGCGGGCTGGAGCCCGGCGATGCCAGCCTGATCGCGCGAATCATGAAGGAGCGCGGCGTTGACCTGTTCGAGGTGGCCGCCGGGCAGACAGTGCTCGAATCGCAGCCCGTCTACGGTCCGTGCTTTCTGGCCACGCTCAGCGACCAGTTGCGCAACGAAGCGCGGATCCTGACGATGACCGGGGGCAATATCACCAGCAGCGACCAGGTCAACAATATAGTGGCGGCGGGCCGCGCCGACCTGTGCGTGATGGAGCCGCCGCGGCTCAACACCCACTACCGGATAATTGGCGGAGCAACCGGAAACACAGATTAGAACGATCGGGATCGATATTACCCAGGCCGTGCGGCAAGCTTTTGCAGGGCCGCTTCCAACTGGTTGCCGGATTCGTCCGCCATTGCTGCGTTGCGCAATTCACGTACGTGGTGCGCGGCGGTCCCTGCGCCGCGGAGTTGCTCGATCACGCCCATGATGATGTTGAAGTTACCGATCCCGCGTTCGTAGGTGTCGCCATAACCCTTCACCAGCCGCTGGCATTCTGCGATTTCCAGCGCCAGCTCGTAATCGGCGGGTGCTATGGCCTGAATTCGCTCCAGCCAGCCGCGAATTTTCGCATCCTCGCTCCGGTAGCGCAGGGTGGAGCGCCGCCACGGCTTCATCGCGGCCAGCATGTACATCATCAGAAAACCCGGCACGCTGGTTGTCCGCACGATGCGCCCTTTGCGCGTAAGCTTGCCTATTATCCAGCTTATCCAACGCGACGCCTGGACGCGCTGTCCAATCGATACGGGCAGTATGTCGCAGATTTCGCCGAGCCGAGGATGGAGGAAATCGTTGACACGCAGAAGTTGCCCCTCCGCCACGCTGGCCTCTTTGCGGATCGAGCGAAAACGCTCCGGACGTATTTTCAGGCCGGCCACCCGGATCGCGTCTTCGTAAGACATCCAGAGCGCCAGGTAGCGGGCTGTCTCGCGAGTCAGGCTCGCGCCATCCACGCCGCAGTCGCGGTCGATTTTGCAGATTGGCTGCAAACGCTCGAGATAGAGTTTGGCGTAATCAGTATCCTGGTAATCGATAAGCCGCTTCACGCCCTCAGCGACCACCGCCTGCGCAGCCTGCGGAAAACTTTCGCGCACGCGCGCCAGAAGGACGCCGGCGTCGCCTTCGACCGCCTGGGGCGTGGCTGACGAGGCCGACACCTCGGATTCGCTGGCCGCAGTTTCTTCGCTCGCCCCCGCTTCAGAGGCGGCGTAGCCGGCGGCGAACGCGGCAAGGTTCTCTTTGACCGCGACCCCGGAGCGGCGAATGGTCTCCTCGAAGTCCTCGCGCTTAAGCGGCAAGACGCGGGCTCCCGCCAAGGCGCCGAACAGGGCCGAACTGATGACGCTGCGAGCGTCATTTGCGATCTTGGCCATGTCAAAGCATATGAATCGCCGGCTCCCCGTGCGGGCTGCTGCCAGCAGCGTGGCGGAATCTGCGATGCCGTCGCCCATCGCGCTCTTCTCGCTTATGGCATAGACGCGATGGGCCGACGCAATGAGCGTGGTCCTGTCCGGAGTTACAATTCCCCGCTGGACCGCGCGCGCCGCTTCCATCAGCTCCGAGGCGATGACTATATCGACGTCGCCCGGCACCGGCATCAATGCCAGCACGGGTTCCTTACCCGCCTTGCGGGTTGCCTCTTGCGGGAACAGTTCGACGTAATAGACAGTTGCGCCTGTACGCTGGGCCACGCCTGGGACGGAGGTCGTTTGCGCGATGTAACCGCTGTGTTCGCCGAGGTCCACGATCCAGTTGGCGAGCACGCCGCCGCCCTCGCCGCCGAGTGCGAGAATCGCGATCGAGATCGGCTTTGTTTCAGGCTCGCTGGAAGATAGCTCAGGCGGCATGGTTCAGCAGTCTTCTGTCCCTGCGCTGCTGCAGAAAACCGATGACCTTTTGCTGAACCGCAGCGATAGCCCGTTCCCACGCCGGCGGATTGCTGACAATATCCGCGCGGTAGAACGAAGGGCAAAGCGCAGCAGCATGGGCGACCTCGCCGCACAGCCCGCAGCCGACACAACTATTGTCCACCGTGGCCACGGGGTCCTTGCGCAGTGGGCCCGGGTTGGGCCGGATGGTGAGCGAAGGACACCCCGACAACCGGATGCACGAATGATCCCCGGTGCAGACGTCGGCATCCACGCCGAAGCGCTCGCGCACCACTCGCTTACCCTGCGCGGCGAGCTTGCGCATCAGCGGCCCTACCCGGCGCTGCTTGTTGAGCATGCACTCCGACTGCGCGACGATGACCTTGGGGCCGTTCTTAGGCGTGGTCAGTGCCTCGCGTAGCGTATCGCGCATCCTGGCAACGTCGTAGGTGCGCGTCAGGGTTCTCACCCACTTGACGCCAACGCCCCTGACCGCTTTCTCGATAGAATGTTTGATGCTGCGCTGCGGATTTTCGCCCAGTGACGACGGCAGGTCCTGGCCGCCGGTGGCTGCCGAGTAACCGTTATCAATGATCAGGATCACGTTGTCGCTGCGGTTGAAGACCGCATTGCCCACGCCGCTCGTCAGGCCGTTGTGCCAGAATCCGCCGTCGCCCATCACGCTGATGGCACGCCTGCCCGCCTTTACGTTCATGGCTGCAGCGCTCGCGGCCCCCAGACCGTAGCCCATGGTGGTATTACCGATATTGAATGGCGGCAGGATCGAGAACAAATGACATCCGATATCCGCACTGATGTGGTGGCGGCCTAGCTCTCTTTCCACCAGCTTCATCGCCGAAAAGATCGGCCGCTCCGGGCATCCGGTACAGAAACCGGGAGGACGGGACTGCACCGGGATGTCGGCCGTTTGAACCGCCTCCGGTTTTGTGTCGCGGTTGCCCGCAGTTGCGCCAACGCCGTTAGGCGTTGCCAGTAATCGCGGAGCACAACGCTCGAGGAATTTCCTTAATCCCGCCGTCAGCACCGCGCCGGTGTACTCGCCGGCCATCGGTAGCACGTCCTTGCCATGAACCTCGGTTTGCAAGCGGGCCTTGCCCAAAACAGCATGCGCGGCCTGCTCGATAAAGTCCGGCTGCCCCTCTTCGATCATCAACACCGCTCGTTTGCCCGTGCAGAACCGAATCAGCTCTTCGTCGATCAGCGGATACGTGACGTTCAGAACGTAGAGCGGCAGTTTGGTGTTGCCAAATACGTCCGACAACCCCAACAGCATCAGCGCGCGGATGACCGTGTTATACAAACCGCCCTGGAGGATTAAGCCGATATCCTGACCGTTCTCAGCAAAAAATTCGTTCAGGTGGTGAGCGCGGACGAACTTTGCCGCGGCCGGCCAGCGCGTCTGAACCTTCTCCTGTTCGTGAAGGAAGCTGGCGGGCGGCAGGACGATCCGGCTCACGTCGCGCACCGGCCGCTCCATCGCGTCCTTGATGGTAAAGGCCGGGCGCTTATTGTCTCTGGCGATAAACCGGCCATGCACATGACAGGCTCGCACGCGCAGCTCAAGCATGACCGGCGTGTTGCTGGCTTCGGAGAGTTCGAACCCTTTTTCCACCGCGCGTACGATGCTGGGCAGGTTTGGCCGCGGGTCCAACAGCCAGATTTGGGACTTCATCGCGAAGCCGTGGGTGCGCTCCTGCATGATGCTGGAGCCTTCACCGTAATCCTCGCCGACGATGATCAGTGCGCCTCCGGTCACGCCGCCGGAGGCCAAATTGGCGAGAGCATCGGAGGC
>JAJYVB010000136.1 GCA_021792265.1 Deltaproteobacteria bacterium
ATCAATTCACGATCCAGCCGCTCGATCTCGGCCTCTTCGGGAGTCTTGAGACGGCGCTCCGGCTGCTCGGGTATCAGCGGGCGCCGCCGTCCATAGATCTGTTGCAATCGAAGCTCGGCCTTAGCCAGGGCCGATTTGTACTTATAGTCAAGGCGGCGGAGCGAGTCACTCAGCGCCGCGAGCGCGCCGAACCGCCGCCGCAGCATCCACCATTCAAATAGTGTGACCAGCGTGACCCCGGCCAGCAGCAGCGACGCTCCCACGGCCGTGAGGGCCAGCCCTCGCCACCACGGCAAAGTCACGAGCCCGTGGCGCAGTGTCTGGTCGTAAGTGCTGACTTCGTCAACCTTAGCCTTAAGCGATTGTACCTCTTCGCGCGCTCGGGATACCGCCGCGTCGTCGGCGTCTTTCTGAGCTCGCGCCTGAGCCAGTTGGGCGTCGAGTTCGCGCACCTGGGCCGCGAACGGATTGGGCAAACGAAGCACCTTGCCGCTGTGAAGCATCGCGTCGGGATCGAGTCGGTTGGCGGCCGCCAGCCTGGCCGTCTGGATGCCGAACATCGAAGCGATCGAACTTAGCGAGTCGCCGGGTTTGACCGTGTAGGAAAAATCTCCGTTGGCGGTTACTCCGGAGACAGATCCAACAGTCTTGACAACGGTGGCGGCAGGTGCCGGCTGCTGCTGCGCTTTTTGCGCAGGCTTCGGTTCTGCCAGGCGCGGGCTCAGAATCGGAGCCGGAATGTCTTCCTCGATGATTCGCGCAGACCCTGCGAACACCGGGATCGGTGGCAGGAGCAGAAAAGCAACGCTCAATCCAAGCCCGAAAAGGACGTACTGTGCTGCTTTACGTTTCATGAAACTACCGACCAGCCTCTGTCACCGTCTAGGTTAATGAGGCTGGGACTCTGACGCAAACGGATACAGTTCTGCAGCAACCGTTGATTCCCGCTCCTGCTAACCCTTCGAGCGGCCATACCGCGGCGCCGGTACCTCCCGCACCGTTTGCAGCTTAACGTCGGCCACGATTGACGCTTTAGTATGCCCGGCATCCTGGTTTTTGCCCACCACCCGGTAAAGCTTGCGGAAAACCGCAGAAAAACCCTTCCGCAGGTCGTCAGACCCGTGGCGCTGCTACAACCCTGAACTTTTCTGCAGCGAGATTCGTGCCAGCCTCCGCACTAAGTCTTACCGACGGCCGGCAGAGCCGACCTAAAAGGCTTTAAATGGCTGAGATATCAGATGCGGTGGGAGATGGTGCGCGATGAACGAGCCGTAAACTATCAGCACCAGCACGAGCGACACCCCCAGCCAAAGGCCCAGGCGGTCGAGCCGTACGGCCCATCCGGCTAGCGTCGGACGCTCAACGGTCTCGGACAAGGGAATGTCAGCGACAGCCTCGTGCTGGCCGGCGAGGATCGTCACGGCCAGGATTACAAAAAATAATACCGCTCCGATGAACATCAGGCTTCCCCCGACCGCCGCGAGCAGCCCGGCGAGCTGCCACTCTGGAAGCTTCGGATAGGATATGAGCGCAATCGGCGTCCGCCGTGGCATCCCGGCAAATCCCCCGATAGTCAGGCCTGTCGAGAAAATGAGCACGCCGACGAAGTAAATCCACGACTGCCAACGCGCCAGGGTTCGCCCCCATAGCTCCTTCTGCTCCAGGTACGGAACCAGCCAGTAGGCGATCCCCATGTAAGAGAGTGTGACAGCCGTCGCTACGGTCAGGTGAAAATGTCCCGATACGAAGGTGGTGTTATGGATCATCATGTTCATGCTGTAGCTGGCGTTCATCAGTCCGCTTATACCGCCCAGCATGAAAGCGAGCATCGCCAGTACCTGTGCGCTGACCGACGGATCGCGCCACGGGATCCGGAAAAACCACCCGATGAGGCCCTTGCCGCCGTGCGACCGGCCGCCGATCTCGAGGGCATACATCACGGCAAACGCGGTCATCAGGCTCGGGAAAAAAATCGCAAAAGTCAGTACCGCAATAAAATACTTGAGCGTTGGGGAAATACCCGGATCGAGGAATTGGTGATGGAAACCCACCGGAATAAGCAGCAGGAAGGCGAGAAAGGCGATCCGGGTGACGCTATCGCTGAAGAGCTTGCCGCCAACTTGGCGCGGAATCATCCCGTACCAGGAGACGTAGACCGGCAGCAGCCAGAAGTAGACGATAGGATGGCCGGTCAGCCAAAACAGCGTGCGCGATAGCATCGGGTCCGACCCCGGCAACAGGCCCAGCGACCACGGGAGCAGGAGTAGGACCACTTCGGCGGCAATCCCGAGGGAGGCGAGGTCCCACATCAGGTAGGTCACCACCGACATGTAGGCGAGCAGCGGGATGCGCTCGCCAGGATGTTCGCGCCGCCACCGTGCCAGGCTCAGAAAAAGGTCGGCCGAAACCAGCCAGGTGCTGATTACGATGAGCGCCAGGCCGAGGTAAAAAGTCCAGGAAGCTTCAAGCGGCGGGTAAAAAGTGTAAAGGACGGTCGCCTCCCCGGTGAACATCGCAAAGGCTGCGAGCACCGTGCCCACAGCGATCGCGGCAAAAGCGGCAACCTGTATCGGCGTGCTCAGGGCGCGTCCCAGCGCGCGAGCCGTCGTCAGGCTGATGAATCCGTTGCCGAAAGCGAAGGTCAGCACGATCGCGTTGAAGACGCCGTGAACGGTCAGCCCCTGATAGTAGGTTCGCATCTCCGGGTAAAACCGAAAGATGTTGATGCCGGCGTAGCTGAGCGCCTGGTCCAGACCGTTGACGACTCCCACCGCCAATGCCGCAAATCCCAGGTAGATGGTCCAGCGTATGAGGTTGCGCTGGACGCCGGGAAGCTCAAAACCTTCGCTTCGATAGACGATGGGTGCGCTCATTTCACCCTCAGCACGGCTGTCATCGTGTGATGAAGAATGCCGCAGTACTCGTGGCAAATGATTCGATAGTTGCCGGGCTTGCGAAAGCGGTAGCTCAGCTTCGATATGTAACCCGGTATCAGCATCATATTGACCCGCGTACCCGGGATCTCGAAGCCGTGGGTTACGTCGACCGAGGTAACGACGAAGGTTACGCGGGCGCCGGCTGGAACTTCGATCTCGCGCGGATAGTAAGTCCAGGCCTGCGCGACGATCGCCACCTGGTATTGGTCCGGCCCGATTTTTGTCACACCGGGATGATTGAACGGCGCAGTGGCGAGCACTGCAGCCGCAACGTTCTGGCCCGGCTTTATCGGTATGACGCCGGCTTTGCCCGGCAGCTCGATATGCATCGCGATGGTCGCGTAGGCCAGCGCCACGAGAAACGCAACCAGTACGGCGGCTGAAAGTACAAGGAACGTTTTCTCATAGCGTTCCACAACCTGCCTCCGTCGTTTGACTAATGCTGCTCGTGACCGTTCTCGGCGAGCTCGCCGAGAACGAGCCAAAAGGCGAACCGCGACGACTTCGCTACGATGCTCCCCCGCTTAAGCGACTCAGCTCCCCAGCAGACCGACGTACATGGCCCACCACATCGCCATCAGGATGGCCAGGTAGACGATCATTACGAAAAGCGTGCCCGTGGGCGGTGGGATTTCTTCGTCTTTGGATGCTCCCTGCTGCCCTGGGACAGACCCGATTGCGGTCTCCTCACGATTGCCCATGACCGGCCCCCTATCTTCCATGGTCGGACCAGGGCGAAACGCTGGAACGCGCTGCCAGGAACAACGATATGCAGAAAGCAACAACAGCACCGACGGCCAGTATCAACGTCACGGAGACGGTTTGGCCGTCGAAGAATCTGACGGTAAGCGCTCGATCGTAAGCGATCAGCATCAGAATGCCTGCGAGCAACAGAAACCCTGTAGCGAGTATACTTCGCATGTGTCGGGTCAAGCCGGTGCGGCTGCGATTCTCCTGTCCGGGCTTCGCCCCGGCAGGGACTGACGCGCTATTCGCCGTTTTCACCAGGTAAAGATTCAGACGGCGGCTACGGACGCGCGCCGATGCGCTTCGAGCAAAGTGCGTGTTACCCGGATGATGACCACTCGTCATCGCCAACCTTAGGCCCCTGCTCAGTACCGGCTCCCACCTGCCTTTACAGCCGGTGGCGACGCCTGGCAAGCGCGTTCAAGGATGCCGGCGCTTTGGCTTTGCAGGGGCAGCCTTTGTCAGTTCACGCTCTGCCTGCAGCCAGTCTTCCACGTCGCGACCGTGCTCACCTCCTCTGGCGAGAAAAAGGTGATACGCTCGCAAACGGACCTCCTCAGCGTTCGGTTCGGACGCGGCAGCCACATGAGTTACGCCCGTGCTTGCCGAATTTACTCCCGTACCGCTCTTGGCAGAGCGCTTTCCTCGTTTTGGCCGTCCAGCAATCTTGCTTACTTCGTCTTCCATGGCAACTATACGCTCACTGACTTTGGCGGCCTTGTGCGCCGACAACCACACCATGGAAATAGTTGCACGATTGCGGCGTCTGCGGCTAGCAAATTGCTCCTCTCGCGGGTGTCGAGGGACCGAGGATTTTGACACCTCACAAAAATTGATGATTAACACCCCGCAAAGGTCCGGTTTCCTCCCTTAAGTTCCCTTCCCCTGACCGGGGACTGGAATGATCGAAGCCCGTTGTGAAGAGGCTTCTTCACCGCTCTGGCAGAAGAGAAGGCCGCAGAGACTGCATCGACGCTCGCACGCCGCGGTTGCTCAACGGGGTTAATTTCGTCGCTCCTGTCCGGTTGCACCTCCGGAATCGGCTTTGCGCCATTGGGAGAAGCAAATTGTCTGCCAGTTCGACTGAATCGAATACGCGCTTACGATAATGCTTTGCCTGCACCGTCAACCCCGGCAATGAGGCAGGCTCGCTTCTGATGTGCGGCTTCTGATGTGCGGCTTCTGCTACCCGGGTCCGGGCCGAGTGTAAATACCCGTATGCCGGTTAAATTAAGCTTCTACGGTGTTATTTGCTGTCACAACCGGTCATGTATCTGAATTATAAGATATAGCATGACGTAATATAATTGACATCGACATGACCCGCCACGTTTCTGCGAGGTGTCTTTTGGGCTGGAGCACCGTCGGCTTTTGGCAACCCGCCTTCAGATCGCCAGGAAGCCGTCTCGGCTCATCACTACACGTTCGGGGCCAAGCTCCGCCTTCATCGCCTCAACCAGCTCGCGCTCGGCACCTGGCACAAACCATCGTTCGTAGCCTAGCCGGCGGTAAGTTTCTCCCATCCCGAGTTCGCACGAGCGCCGGCCGTTCGAGCCATCGCCCAGAAAGTACGTGTCGATAAGTACGCGGTTGGCAGCTTCGGCAGCCAGGCGTGCGAATCGCTTCGGTGAGTTCGGCATCATCGGGGCGATAGCAAGCTGGACGAAGACGCCGGCGTCACGCAGGCGCCGCGCGGTCTGCAGTCGGCGCACGATAGAGGGCGAAGTCGGCGCAATCGCCCGGCGAACTACGTCGTCGTCGGTCTCGACGGTAAGCGAGACGAGCAGGTGTGCGCCGAGTTCACGCAGCAGGGCGATGTCGCGCTCAACCAGTGGGCTCCGCGTTTGGATCATGAGGCGGCGCGGCCGATAACGCAGAATGACAGCAAGCGCCGCTCGGCTAAGACCTAGTTGTCGCTCCCATCCTTGATAGGGATCGGTCGCACTCGACATGAGGATGGTTGTCGTCGGAAGGCGGCCGGTGCGCTCCAGGGTGGCCATCTCACGTTCCAACAGTTCGCGGAGGTTCGACTTGGCGATGACCCAGCTTCCCCATGGGCCTGGTTCGCTATGCGCGATCACGAGCGTGCGCACGTAGCAGAAAGGGCAGCCGCCGTTATCGCCAAAGGCGCAACCGACGTAAGGATTGAGCGTAAAGCTGAAGCCCTTGAGAAAACCACCCGTGGGCGTGAGAGCCCGGGTTGCAGGACGAAGAACGTAGCGTCGCATGATTAGGCAGGCCGACACCGCGCGCCTGACAGGCTTGCGGCCGCAGCGGCCGAAGCTTCGTCGCCCCATTCACGACGTTACGATCGCTCCCTGCTCCGGACAATAAGCAGGAACAGGTGCGCCGTTGACAGACGCAAGGTTGTGGCGCAGAGTCGAGTTATGCGTCGGCTTGCGCTGGGAGTCGTGGTAGCAGCGATGCTCGCGCTTGTTGCGAGTCCGCAACTGGCGTCCGCCCAGATATGGTCAAGCGACAAGCAGAACCCAAAGAAGTATGACGATACCAACGACTCTCAGCCGGTAAAACTCATGAGCTACGTGCTGGCGCCGGTGGGTTTCACACTGGAATGGACCATCGCGCGGCCGCTCCATTATATTGCGACTCAAACGCCGCTGGCGCCCGTCCTGAATCCAGGAGGTACGGACCGGCCCCCGGTTGTTTTGAGCTTGCCGCCACCCGATACGTTCCCGCCGGAGAAAAAAGAGGCCGCCGGGCCAGAGGGGGCGTCGGAGGAGGCCGCAACCTCCGCATCCAAAGTAGCGAAAGCACCCGTCAAATCCGGTCTTGGCACGGTGGTCGTCCCGTCACAGCCGACGGTCCGCTAAACACAGCGCAATCTGCCAGGGTCTTGAGAAACTGGAGCTTTCGACGCAGCAGACGAATCCCTGCCCGCAGCCCTGCAAAAAAACCGGCTTCCTTCCTTTGGTTCCTTCCCTATGGGAGAGGTGACAGTGAGGGGACCAGGTGGGTCAAAAGGCTTTCTCACCCACCTCCTTGGAGGGCGGACGTGGACCCTCGCGTGCACGTAACCGCAATCAATCCTGACCCAGTTCTTCAGTTGGCCCGGCCGCAGGGAGCAACGGGAACAGCGGGCCGCGAGTGTAAAATGTGCAAATTTCATGGTGGAAAACCGCCACACGTGCGCGCTGGAGCTTGACTGGCAAGGCGCAATTCTTCTGTTAAAACCGAGGTGAGAGGCGGGGGGATGGCGCTCGGGCATGGCGGGCTCAATTCTTGCTCATTCATTGCCTGCTAAACCGACGCTTTTGCTGATAATCGTCATGACCGTCCGGCGGCAGCCGCCGTGCGGGTGGCGAAGCGGCAGGTGCGTGAGGGGCTAACGAAGTTGGCAGTCGCAGGCAGCGGAACGAGCAGCATTTACTGGCAGCTTCGAGGAGGTCTTTTTTCCGCTAGGGTCGCGGTATCGCTGTCGGCGGCAGCACTGCTTGCGAGCGGATGCGCTGCGAACAGCGTTTCGTCCTCAGGTGCGCTGCCGCCGCGGACGGAAATGCGCCGTCCTGCCAATTCCAATCATGAAGTTCAACCCCGCGTCACGGTTGCGTCATGGTATGGGCCCGGGTTCAACGGGAGGCGCACCAGCAGCGGCGAGGTGTTTAATCAAAACCGGCTGACCGCGGCCTCGCGGGATCTTCCCCTGGGCTCGCGCGTGAGGGTAACCAACCTGGCCAATGGCCGTTCAGTTGTCGTACTGGTCAATGATCGAGGACCCTACGTAAGGGGCCGGGGAATCGACCTTTCCAAGCGCGCCGCTGAGGATTTAGGAATCGAGCGCGCCGGCGTTGCGCGCGTGGAAATCGCCAGCGCCGATTCGCCGGCGGCCAAGCCTTTGTGGAGTGGACGCGTCAAGGTTACGCGCTGGCGCGGACCGCGCCGGCGCTACTATCGCAGCTCGCGATCGAGCCATCCTGCCCGCTCAGGCGTCTCCGGACGCCACCGCCATCGGCGCTATCGTCAATACGCCAGCAGGTCGAATCATCGAATCATCAACGATCCCGTCGGCACTTGGCTGCTGCAGATGGTGCGGTAGCCGCGCTTGTCGGGCCAGCCTGTCATTGCCTGGCAATGGCGGGCGATGGATTTTCTCGAGCCGTTGCGGGCTCTTGCAGGCCGCCGTCAAATAAAGTGCCGGGTGATATAGGAGAGCGCGGTCTGAAGGTCGGGCAGAATCTTGGTACAAAAGCGTACCATCCAGGGTGAGCAATCGGCGAAGCTCGACGGGCTGAACGCAATCACGAACTTCCCGAGGTCGTGCGACGCGTAGAACACCTCCATCGCAGTACCCAATGACGGCTTGCAGTAGTTGACCAGCAGGAGGTCGGCGTCGCGGACGTCCTGCAGGTCGAACTCGACGATCTCGTTTGCCGAATCCAGTTCGCGGTCGCGAAAGTTACGCCTCATCGGGTCCAGCAGGATGAAGCGGCCGGCGAGGTGCTCCTTGGCGCGTGTGCGCCAGTCCTTCGACGAACTCGTATCGGCATCCATGATGGGACCGCAAAGATAGATTTTCTGCGCTTCGGCCATCGGGCTGAAATTATCACAGCTTGGGCATCCGGAATATCGGCTGGCCAAGGTCACCCGCCGCGGCGAAGAGCAGCGTGAGCCGGCCAAGTGCGAATATCGGCCCGGTGGATTCCATACCTGAATGAAACCCTATAAAACCATCTTTTGACGAGTGCACGTCAGTGTCCGTGATGGTGAAATTAATGGCGGTATCGCCTGAGCCGCCCGCCGAACTACGGGAGCCTATGCCCCCGACGATCTCGCTCGAAGGCCAGGGGCTCACCAAGCGCTATGGCGGAAGGGTCGTGGTTGATCACGTCATGGTTCGGGTGAACCGCGGGGAAGTAGTTGGCCTGCTCGGTCCCAACGGCGCTGGCAAGACAACCACCTTCTACATGCTTGTCGGACTGGTCAGGCCCGATGAGGGACGCATTGTGCTTGGCGAGGACGAGATCACGGGCCTTCCGCTTTACCAGCGCGCCCGGCGCGGTATCAGCTACCTGCCGCAGGAGCCGTC
>JAJYVB010000137.1 GCA_021792265.1 Deltaproteobacteria bacterium
AGAGCAAGTATGGCGAGCCGGAATTGCGGCGTTTGCCGTTGGTTCGGCGATCGGCCTCGTACTCGTCTACATGTGCGGATGGCCGATTCTTATCCTGGGAATTGCAAGCGTCGCCGCCGGTTACTTTTACACGGCAAGGCCGGTGGCGTTCGCTTACCTCGCGATGGGCGACGTGGTCGCCCTGGTATTTCTCGGACCGGCCATCGTAATGGGCACTTATTACGTGCTGGCGGGAAGCGTATCAGCCGGGGCCTTCGCAGTATCGCTGCCGGCCGGTTTTCTGGGCTCGGGGGTGCTGGTCGTCAACAACCTGCGCGATATCGAACGCGACCGGCGGACGGGCAAACGTACGCTGGCAACCTACCTTGGGCGCCGCGGGACAATCGTCGAGCTGGCGCTCTTCGACGCGGCCGCTTTCGGATCTGTCCTGGCGGGCGTCCTGACGCGGGCACTGCCTGCCGTATGCCTCATGGTTTTTCTCGCGCTCTCGCGGGCGGTCGATGAACTTCGCATCGCTGGTGGCACGACCGACCCTCGCGAGCTTGGCGCCGCGATGAAGCGTGCGGCTCAGCTTCACATGGAGTTCTGCCTGCTGGCCGCGGCGGCTTTCGTAATTGCGGCGATCCGCGGCTGGTAAGCGCGCGGCGCAGTGTTCCGGCGCGCCTGGAGCGCGCCGTGCGCGCTCCAGGGCCGGCCGCCAGCAGATACTTCTCGCTCAGGCCTTGGAACACGGGCGGGCGTCTACACGCGCCCACCATGCGCTGAGATTTTTGAATTTCGGGTCGATCTCCACACCGAGAGCCCGCTGAAATCCTATCTGGCAGAAGGCTGCGATATCGGCCACTGAAAACAGGTCGCCGCCAAGGAACTGGTGGCCCTGCAATTCGCGGTCGAGCCATTCGTTGTGCCACGCGATCTGACGTTTGCCCTCTTCGATCTCCTTTTCGCTGCGCTCGGCGGCCGGACGCACCATCGTGTTGATTCGCACCAGCCGCAGGGCACCCATAAAGTTGCTATCGATCACCTCTTCGATAGCTCGCACTCGGGCGCGCGCGACCGGGTCCTTGGGCATCAGCGGCGGGTTCGGGTGGGTTTCCTCAAGGTACTCGATGATAGCGGTGGACTCGTAAATCGGGGTGCCGTCAATCACCATCGTTGGCACCTTACCGTGAGGGTTGAGTTTCAGGTAGTCAGGTTTTCTCTGTGCGCCGGCGGCCAAATCGACCGTCACTTTCTCGCAGGCGACGCCTTTTTCGGCCATTGCCATCCGGACCTTGCGCGCGTTGCTCGAGCGTGGGAAATCGTAAAGGACGAGATGAGCCATTGCTTGACCCTCCATCGGTCGGTTTTGTTTCGAGCAGCCAGACGCATCCGGCCCGTCACGCGCGTGACCTGCGAGCGCCACGCACGAGTCCCACACGCCCGGCCGGGCCCGGATAGCGCCATGTCGCCTCGAACGCCCCAAGTTTGCGCCACCGCGAGAGCATTTTTCAATCGGCAGCACGCTCCGCGATGCTCTCCGGACCGGGATTCCGGGCCGGGAATCGGCGGCGCGGCGCCACTATCGGCTTGACGAAAGGTGCGCCATACTGTTGTGATTGAGGCACTTGGCGGTACGCGCGAAGAGGTGCGTGCAGCCATAGGCTCTCGCCGGAGGCGGAGAACGATTATGACGCGCGGATTTTCGCTCTGGCCGATGTTTCTTGGAGCCGCGATGCTCTTGTCATCGGGATGTTCCAGCACGTCGGAGACGCCGCCCCAGGTGCTTGTCACACCGCTGGTCACCAATACGCGCGCGGCTAAGGGACCCGGCTGCAGTATGCCGGTTTTAACTGCCGATCCCCAGCGCCCGTATCGGGAGGTGGCACTGGTCGAGGGATGGGGTTCTGAGGACCAGAGCGCCCAGGTAGTGAAGGATGTGCGAGAGCAGTCGTGCGAGACCGGTGCGGATGCTCTGATGATTGTCAGCGACACCTCGCAATTCCATCGCAAGCAGGTTTACGGCGTCACTCCCAACAAGCTCTCGGAAGCGGTGGCCAGCATCGATGAAACGGTGCAGCCTGGTACGTACATCAATGAGAAGGAGTACGCGCCGACTATCGGCGAAGCCGGCCATAACGGCTTCTACCTCGACGCTGTCGCAATAGATTTCGTGGCGAACAAGAACGCCAGGGATCCCGGCGTTGGCACTACCGCCTCCGCCCATTAAGCGGCACCCGGCGGAGGGCAGGCGGCTTAGCCGCGCTGCTCGCTACTCCAAATCAGAGTCGTTGGGACTGGTCGGAGACGGACTGCTCTGAGCTTTCGGCTGCTGCTTGTTCTTTTCGTACTTGTAGCCTTCGTAGGCGAGACTCGGCACCATCAGCGCTGGACATCCCGACAGCGAGATGGCGAGCGCGGCCAGGGCCAAGACAACAACCAGCCTGCGTAATACCAGGCGAAAACCTTGCGTGAACATCCGGAAACTCCATCTACAATCGCCTGAAGTGCCAAGCTGAACAAAACGTACCTGAACCGGCCTCGCACCGCGAGAAGCCAAGCTAGGATTCTGCGCCACAGATTCACCGGAGCGGAATTGGGATCTCGACACTTTACTTTCGTTTGACGCGGGCACCACTTCTTCTCATGGTCAGTCCCGCTCAGACACATTCGAAACGTCGCGTTAGCGGGCATCTTGTCGATGGCCGCGAGGCCATCGGGGGAGGACGTGTCATGGGGACTCGCCGAGTGTTAACGGTGGTGATAGGCGCATTGGCGCTGACGTTTGGGATCAGCGCGACGGTCGGTGCGCAGACGGCCGCTCCGACTCCCGCCCCGGCGCCAACCAACCCCCACTGGTGCCCGGGTGTCCCGGAAAGTCCCCCGCCGCCGCATTTCGAGGTCCACCCCGGGGATTGGGCATATACTTGGAAAGTGTGCTCATCCAGCGGCCTCTCCCGCAGCGACCAATACGTCTGCGGTGGCGCATGCATGTACGCGAAAGAAAGGTGGGCGGCCTCACACAATCCCCCGCCTGAAAGTCCGTTCCCTCAATCAACGAATGTGCCCCAAGGCCCTATTCCGCTTCCCGGCGGCGGGGAGGGCTATATTCTGCCGCTCCTGCCGAGTCCCACCGCCACGCTTCCGTAGGGCCGTAAGCGAGCCCAGCGAGAACGCGCTCGGCGAGCACTCAAGCTCTTCTTCGCGCGGTGCGGCGGCAGGGATTAGGTGCCCTTTCCCGGAAGCAGCGGAGCAAGCGCGACTGGCCCGGGCCGTGCCGCATCTCCACGAGCGACGCGCAGAACACCTCGGCCGCTGATTCGCCCCGCGCGGAGAACAGCGCCTTGATCGACCGCGAGTACCTTTACGCCACTCTGAAGGCACACACACGGCTAGTCAGTATGGAACGACCGGCTCCGATTCGCGGATAACGTAGGTTACGCTGCGAATTGGAGAAAGGTAGCGCAGAGTTACGCCGGAAAGGAGCCGGTCGTTCCATACTGACCAGCCCGCGTTTCTTCAGGGGCGTGCTACGGTTTGTCGGCGCCCAACCGGCGCTCGAGCGCGCGGATTCGTCGCATCATCTCGGGCAGCCGCGGATGCAGCGCTGAGGCGCGCCGCCAGGCCAGAATGTCGCAGGCGGGAGTCCCGCCCACCAAGCTGTCGTCGGGCAGGTCATGCGGAATTCCCGACTGCGCGACCACCCGCACCCGTGCGCCAATTTGCGCATGGTCGGCGCATCCGGTCTGTCCGCCGAACTGGCACCACTCGCCCAACCGGACCGAGCCGGCGAGGCCGGCCTGGGCCGCCAGCCTGGAGAAGGCGCCCACTTCGCAGTTGTGGCCGATGTGCACCAGGTTGTCGAGCTTTACCCCGCGGCGGAGCACAGTGGCGCCCATCGTTGCGCGGTCCACGGTCGAGTTCGCGCCAATCTCGACGTCATCCTCGACAATCACCGTTCCGACCTGAGGAATTTTCACCAGTGCTCCCGCCTGTTCGATAAAACCGAAGCCGTCGGCGCCGATAACAGCGCCGCTCAGAATCGTCACTCGGTTGCCGATCACCACCTTCTCGCGAATGGAGGCATGGCTGTGACAGGTGAAGTCGTCGCCAATTTGGACCTCAGGATAAATCGTGACGTGCGGATGGATCGCCGCGCGCCGCCCGACGGTCACGTCGTCCCCGATGACCGCATACGCGCCGACGAAAGCTTCCTCGCCGAGACGGGCTGTAGGGGAGACTTTTGCGCTCGGGTCGATACCCGGCGCAGGGCGGTAGGGCGGAAAGAAAATTTCGAGGACGCGTGCGAAGTCGTAGGCCGGGTTGTCGCTGAGCAACGCCGCGCATTTCGCCTCCGATGCCATCGCGGCCGGCACAATTACTGCTGACGCGAGACTGCTGCGAAGCGCCCCCACATAACGCGGGGCCGATACGAAGGTGATCATGCCTGGCTGCGCCGCTTCGATTGGCGCCGGCGCGTTGATGTCGGCGTCGGGGTCGCCGCGAAGCTCAAGGCCCAGCCTCAAGGCGAGTTCACCGAGTTTCATCGACGTTACCTCGATTCTTCATGCGGGCTGTCTCTTTCCGTAGCTGCTGGTAGCTTAACGAATTCTGCCCCAGGACGTGACCGGCCCGCACGACGGGGTAGCGCTGCTGCGGTTTGTCAGCGCTTAGTTTCCCGGAGCCCCAGTTCCTGCAGCGCTTGGACGACCTCATGAGGCGCGATTTCCCGCAGGCAATTGTAATGGCCGAAGCGGCATCGGCGCGCCAGACAGGGGCTGCAATCGAGCGCCTTGCTAAGGATGCGCACCCGCGGCCCGATCGGGCCGGTACGAACGGGGTTGGTCGAACCAAAGATCGCACAGGTAGGAATTCCGAGCGCTGCCGCGAGATGCATCGGGCCGGAGTCATTGCCGGCAAAGCCGTCGCATAGCGACAGCATCGCAATAAGCTCGCCCACCGTGGTTTGGCCGGCCATGACGATTGCTCTGCGGCCGCTTGCGGCGGCGATCCCTTCGCAGCGCTGCCTTTCGGCTGCAGTTCCCACCAGCACCGAATCTGCCGCAAAGCGGTCCGCCAGCAGACTAACTAGCGCGGCGTAATGATCCGCCGGCCACTCCTTTGCAGGCCCGTAGGCGGCCGCCGCTGCCAGTGCGATAAGCGTGCGGCCGGGCTGCCAGCCCGCCGCTGCCAAGCGCTTCCCCATTGCGTGCCGAGCGCCCTCGGGCGGATCGAGCCGGATTTCGGGCGTTGGACCGTTGGCCCCCACGCCAGCGCGGACCAGCTCGAGCCAGTAGGTTGACTGATGGCTATCGGACCGGTTACTCCGCAGCCGGACCCTGCGACTGAGCAACAGCCCGCGACCTTGAGCCGCGACGCCTACACGTTCGGGGACGCCGGACAGTGCAACCGATAGCGCCGAGTCGAGGCTTCGCGGAAAGAGCACGGCGAGGTCAAAGTTGCCGGCGCGGATTCTTCGGACAAGGGCGAACCGATCGCGGATACCCTCAAAGCCCCGGCCGACGGAAAACGTGATGACTTCGTCGACCCACGGAGCCGCGTCGAAGAAGCCCGCCAGCGCGCTGCGAACAAGCACAGCCAGATGCGCGGCTGGGAAAGCCTGGCGTATCGCCGCCAGAGCCGGCAGGCTCATCGTCAGATCGCCCAGCCAGTTCACCTCGCGCACGAGGATTCGTCGGGGCGCCGAAGCGACCTTCATCTGCGTCTCGAGTGCCTCCGAAGCCGCCGCCATGGTCGAGCGCCAGCGCCTCCAAGCAAGCCTGGCGTCCGAGCGCACGGCCTTCCGCGCGGCTTGCAGTGTTTGCGATGTTACAGCCCCGCTTCGAGCGGAAAAAGACAGAGCCGATTAGCCCGGCTCAGTCGATCTCTTCGATAACGAGATCAACTGGCTCTGGGAGAGCCAGACGAGCCGGAGTACCATGACTTAGCGTATGTCTGGCCATAAGAAGGGTGTGGGTCTGACGTTTCGACGCTGGGTGCCAACGCTTGTTCTGATGGTCCTGATCGCGGCACTATCGGGTCCCGCTTTTTCGTTCGTAAACACCGGCCATGTGCTCGACCAGATTGAGCAGCACCTCGGCCTGACGCTGTCAGATTCGACCGCGGACCTCATCCATATAGTTGTGCGCAAAGGCGCGCACTTTATCTTGTACGGCTCGCTTTTTCTGGTGCTTTCGCGCGGGCCTCTCAGAAACCGTCCGATGCTCGCGGTAGCGGCCTGTATCGCAGTGGCGGCGTTGGACGAGTTCCACCAGAGCTTCCTGCCGGAGCGTTCGGCGTCGTTTTACGACGTTATGCTGGATACGAGCGGAGCGCTTTTCAGTCGCTTCGCTTACGGTGTGTGGTTTGGGCCATGGTGAGGGATAAGCCGTAGTGCCGGTCTTGCGCGATCGGTTTCCCGAGCGGCAAGGGGGCCGCATTCCGGGCGAGTATGGCAAGGCTACACCGAAGGGTTGGTTGCATGAATGTTTTGGGGTGATGCAGGTGCGAATGGCGAAGCCACAAACAGCGCAACGTGGGCGGCTTAAGCCGTTTTTGTGAGGTGGCACGGAAATAGCGAAGCTCGCAAATGGCTCGTCTTGAAAAATTGGCTCGCAGAGCAGGCAGTGGGAGTCGAGCCTGGGGACTTTAGGATTCGAGAGTTGAACGGATATTGCTGAACCCTGCGACGAGAAGGATCATCCCTGGTGATAACTTTAGGAGGGTTACCACGATGAAAAGAATCGTAATATTTGTATCGGCTGCTTTCTTCACTTTGTCGTTAGCTATGTCGGCGTGGGCGCAACAACGCCGGATCTCACAGGGCGAGCTGGACAATTTCAACGCGTTTCTCGGTCGCCATCCACGAGTAGCGAATAAATTGTCGAGAAACCCCAACCTCATAAACGATCAGAACTTTGTCAATAACAATCCAGAGCTCCAGAATTTCCTAAACCATCATCAGGGCGTAAATGGAGAGCTCAAAGCCCATCCTGACAGGTTCATGCGCCGTATGCGCAACTACGGAGGGACTGGGCGCGGAGGACCAGCGTACGGGCGCGGTCGAGGACAAGGGTACAGGGGCGAAACAGAGTGGGGTCCCGTCTACGGTCGCGGGTACAACGCCGAGCCTGGTTACAACTACCTTAGGCAGCATCCGGATGTTGCCGATCAGATTCACAGAAATCCCAGGTTGCTGCAGGATCATGAGTGGATGGCCAAGCATCCTGAAGTCGGCGAGTATGCGCGCCGGCATCCGCAGTGGCGTGGCGGGCCGGAATGGAGGCACCCCGGAGACCGTGGCCTCCATCGCGGCTGGGACAAAGGTCACCACGGCCCCGATCATGACCACGGGCACTGAAGCATAGAGTGTGCTGAGTGAGCCAAGCGCTAAGGCAGGCTGGGCGATTCGGTGATGGCCCGGCCTGCCTCGCTTCGGCCTACGGCGTCGGCTCGAGACGCGATGAAATCTGGTCCATTCGGGCAAAAAAAGCGCTCAGGTTGGAAAACGGGCCTGGAAGCTCCAGCGTCCCGCCAAGGCGAAGCGGATGGAGTTGGCCGTAAAGAGCGAAGTCGGCCAAGCCTATTCGCCCCAGGAGAAAAGCCTTGTTTTGGAGCGCGCTTTCAAGCGGTTCGAGGGCTTGGCGGGCCCGGGCATGGAACTCTGCATGAGCCTGGATGGTGTGTTCGCAGAAGCCTGCCCCGTGTTCGCGGTCGCGAAGCAGCCGGTAGAACGCCTCACGCTCCGGTCCCCGGCGGCGGTAGTATTGCAGCACCGCCGGTAGCGCGACTCGCATCAGGATTTCGTTGAGCTCGCCCTCGACGTAGCGAGTGAGGGCCAGATGCAGACCGGCCAGCTCGGGCGGGAGGATGGTCGGTTCCGGGTAGAGTTCTTCCAGCCGAATTGCTATCCGATGAGAATCAGCAACCGGTTCGCCGTCGGCGAAGGTCAGGACCGGGACCAGAAGCTGGCCCGACACCAGCAGCAGTTCTTTGCGCTCCAGGTAATCAACCTCGATAGTCTCGAATTCGAGGCCCTTGTATTCGAGGATTTTGCTTACCTTGGCGCAAAACGGGCTGGGTGCGAATTGGTAGAGTCGCAGCGTCATGGCGGTATCTCGTGCGCCTCAAAGAGCGCCGTCAATGCGCGAGCATTTGGGCCATTGTCGTGGCGTTCATCACGCCGAAATTCCGGTAACAGTTGTTGAAAATGACAAAAGCACGCGTTGCGGAACGAAGCCGTTTCAGGGGCGCGACCCATTCGCTTAGCTCCCGCTCCGAGTAAAGGTACTTGTAACGCTCGGCAGGTGCGATACCCCGGCGAAACCAGTTCTCGGCGTTGCGGCCGTGAAATCGGACGTAGGCGTCAGGTCCGGTGGCCTCCAGGAAGGACGTCATAATCGCAGGTCCGCGTGGAGCGTCAACGGAGACGTAAGCCAGCCCGCGGCGCGCAAGAAATTCCAACGTCTGCGCGCGAACGGCTCCCTCGACAACCCAGCTCGGATGGCGGAACTCGATAGCCAGTTCGAAACCTGCAAGGCGCTCAGGCAGGCCGTCGATATAGTCGAAGGCGGCCTGGCTGCGCACGAAATAAGGCGGAAACTGGAAAACTAACTTGCCGAGCTTTCCATCCTGCCGAAGCGGTTCGAGCGCGCCCGCAAACATCCGAAACGCCAGCTCCAAAACCTCGGGGGA
>JAJYVB010000138.1 GCA_021792265.1 Deltaproteobacteria bacterium
CACGGTTCAGTCCTCGTGGATGTTGACCTGCGCCGCAGAAGCCGAATGGCCCATTAGTCGCGCGCCGCTGACAAGCGATCCGCATCCAATGCCAATCCCGCGGTACTTGGGCAGCTTGCCGTATTTTTCGCGCCACCCGGAAGCCTCGATAACCTTATCGACGCAGTCATTGAATCCGAAGGTGCCCAGGTAAAAGCCATTCGGAGTAGTTTCTCCTGCCTGAAGCGCATTCTTGAGTCTTAACTCGATCGGGTCGATGTGCAGCTTCTCGGCAATTGCGTCCAGTAAGGACTCGCGGGCGAAGCAAGCCTGGGGAACGGTATGCCCCCGGAGCGCACCGCAGAAGCCGTTGTTGGTGTAGACCCGTTGGGCCTCATACTTCACGTTCGGAATGCGGTAGGGGAGATTCAGCAGTGCCCCCGGGAGATACATGCTGAGCTGGCCGATACTCGAATAGGCGCCTCCGTTCGCGAGCAGTTTGCACGACATCGCGCACAGCGTCCCGTCCTTCTTCACCCCGATTTTCATCGAGATCTTCATCGGGTGGCGCATGTGGCCCATCGCCAGGACCTCGTCCATCGTGTGGACGATCTTGACCGGCCTTCTGGTTTTCCTGGAGAGCATTACGGCGCAGAAGTCCATCGCCATGGCTTCCTGTTTCCCGCCCGAGAAGCCACCGCCGACGTAAGTCTGGATGACGCGGACCTTGTTTAGCTCGATCCCCAAGCCCATGGCCAACTGCCGCCACACGACGTAGGGACTCATTTTGCAACTCCACAGCGTTATCTTGCCGGTCTCGTCCCAGAGCCCGATGCACGCGTGGGGCTCGAGCATCCCCTGTTTGATCGGCTGCGTCTCAAAGACGCCCTCCTCGATGTGCTCTGCTTGGGCAAAGCCCTTGGCTGTATCGCCGAATTCAAACACGGTTTCCGCAGAGATGTTGCCCGGATGATCGCTGTGCAGTTGAGGAGCGCCGGGATTGAGAGCCTCTTCGGGATCGAATACGGCCGGAAGAGTCTCATACTCGACGTCAATCAGGTCTAACGCCTCCTCGGCGGTGTCTTCGTCGACCGCCGCGACGGCCGCGACCTCGTCGCCGATGTACCGCACCTTGTCGCCAGCGAGGGGCAGATAGTCGCGCGTGCGCGGCATATTGCCAAACTTGATTCCGGGGAAGTCCTTGCTGGTGACCACAGCCCTGACACCGGGCAGATTTTCCGCCCTGACGGTATCGATACGGCGAATAAGTGCGTGCGGATGGGGACTGCGCAGGAGCTTGCCGTAAAGCATCCCC
The DNA here is from genome assembly GCA_021792265.1 of Deltaproteobacteria bacterium. Taxonomy (GTDB): domain Bacteria; phylum Desulfobacterota; class Binatia; order Binatales; family Binataceae; genus JAJYVB01. Next base: position 1,295 of record JAJYVB010000138.1, read on the forward strand.
TGAAAGGCAAGATCGTCGGCGTACTTGGCGTCGCCGGTGGCCTTGATGCGGGCGTCCTTTTTGGGAAAAGGTTTGCCGATGATGGCGTAATCGCCTTCAGCTTTGGGAGTCATGCCTGGACATCCTTGCGGGCCATCTCGGCCGCGGCGTCGCGAATCGCTTCGATGATCTGAAAGTAGCCGGTGCATCGGCACAGATGGCCGACGATCGCATGGCGAACCTCGTCCTCGCTGGGGTTGGGATTGCGATCCAGGAGGGCTTTTGCGGCCAGCGCCATACCGGGCGAGCAGAAACCGCACTGGATCGCGCCATGCTCCACGAAGGCCTTCTGCAACGGATGCAGAACCCCGTCGCGGGCCAGCCCCTCGATAGTTGTGATCTCCTTGCCCTGGGCCTCGACCGCGAGGAGCAGGCAGGAATTTACCGGTTTACCGTCCAAGAGCACCGTGCACGCTCCGCACTGCCCCTCAAGGCATGATTTCTTGGTTCCGGTGAGGCCGAGGTTCTCGCGCAGAACCTCCAAGAGCGTCCGCCACGGCGGTATCGCGATGTCGTAGCTGTCCCCATTGACGTTAAGAGAGATTGGCAAAAGCTGCTTCATTTCCTTCCCCCGTTGGCCGTGGCCATGACTTCCTCCCAGGCTTGTCTGACAGCCCGTTTCGTTAACCCCCGTATGAGCTCGAGGCGGAACTCCCTGCGCGCCCGCCACGAGGAGCGCGGCTCGGCCTCCTGGCAGGCAAGGGCAGCGGTTTCTTCCAGGGCGTCCTCCGTCAGTTTCTTTCCTTGCAAAAACGCCCCGGCTTTTTTTACGCGTTTGGGAACGGGGGCGCTGGAAGACAGCGCTATCTTGAGCTCAGAGCACGTCTGCCGGTCATCGTTCAAAGTAACAAACGCGGCGGCTCCCGTAATCGTCATGTCCATCGCGTGGCGATCATGAAACTTCAGGTAGCATCCCCCGCTCAGCTTGGACGTGGCCGGAAGGAGAATTTCCGTCAGGATCTCATCTGGCGCCGCGACCGTCCGTCCATATTCGGGGAAGAAATCCTCCAGTGCCACCAGACGCTCGCCGTCTTTGCCGACGAGCTTCACCTTCGCTCCAAGAGTTATCAAAGGCGCGGGGAAATCCGAGCACGGTTGCGCGCCCATCAGGTTGCCCCCGATGGTGGCCACGCCGCGGATTTCAACGCCGCCTATTTGCGAAGCCGTCTGTGACAGGATTCCGTACTTCTCCCGGATGAGCGGCGAGGTTTCGATGTCCTGGAAGGTTGTCAGCGCGCCCATGGTCATCCCGCCATCCTCTTGCTGGCGAACGAAGGCTAGTTCCGACACCCCCTTCAAGCCTACGAGGTAGCGCGGGGCCACCTCTCGCCGACGCATCTGCAGGATGAGGTCGGTACCGCCGGCAAGGAGCCTCGTCTCGTCTGGGCGCCGGGCCAGAAGGTCACTAACCTCACGGACTGAGCGGGCACCGACATACTCGAACTTGGGAAGCCGTCGCAGGTAGGTCATCTGTCCATCTTCCAGTTGAACTGATTTTGTTTTCGCAAGGAAAAAGCCTCGGTGTCTGAATGGCGGTCTCAAAGATCGGAAGTTGTTTCGCCTTTGATATCGCGCTGTTGGCTTTCAGCGCAAGGGCTGAGAGCAATTTTTTCGGGTTCGGAACGGGTTGTCCCACAAAGCACCTGGCTGAACTTCTTCGGGCAGCCCAAAACGCGTATTTAGGGGCTGTTATGGCTGATCTTTTGCCTTGCACCTTTGTCACCGATCTTCTCGTTCGTGACCGACCGAGCGGTCAACAATTCCCGTTTTTCGTTGACTGTGCCGGTCTATTAATTTATAAAAATCGGTTAAAAGTCTGTGAAATTGATAGAAACAGCCTTAATCGGGAACTGCTCGCGAGGCGACGACCTCATCTTCGGCCGCCGGTTGCTCGAACGGGCACTCATGGTTTGCCAGCGTGTCGGCATCAAGCGCTTCTTCGTCGAGACCACGCCCGAAAACCGCCCCCGGACGCTTCGGGCACTCGGCTCGTTTCGCGAGAGGCCGGAAGTCACCCTGGTCAGCTCATTGGGCGAGGCCTTGTCGGGCAAGTCTCCGATCCGCGCTGAAACGCCTTGCGTGAGACTAAGCGGCAACCTCGTGATGTCTCGGGCGCAGTTGCTGAAGCTTTTTGGACGACAGGGCCAGGTGCACGGCGAGTTTGCGGGTCTAAGCAGTGCCGACGATGAGCACAGTGGCGCTCTGGTAACAGGTCCGGCTGCAGCTCTTCTCGGCGCGATACCCGGCGGTGCGCGCGGAATCGAGCCTGGGACCTACCTGCCGTTCGCCCTTAACGGCAGGGTAGAAGACCGCGTAGAGGCGGAGCTCCGGCTGGCGCGTTCGCTGTCCCGGGAGACAGAGGCCACTGACGGGCCCCTGGCGCGCCTGCTCGACCGCCGGGTCTCGTGGCGCATAAGCTATCGGCTCGCCCGGACTGGAATTACGCCGAATCAGGTCACACTGTTTAACACGGCGCTGGGGCTGGTGTGCGCATGGCTTTTTGCGTTGCCGAGCTACGGATGGCGCCTGCTGGCGGCGGCGCTGTTTCTGCTCTCGGTGACTCTTGATGGTGTGGACGGCGAGTTGGCTCGCCTGAAGATGGCCGAGTCTGAGGCCGGGCGCCGACTCGACGTCATGACCGACAATCTGGTCCATGTGGCAATCCTGGTGGGTCTGCTGGTGGGATGTTACCGGGCGGCTGGCACAAGGGCGTATCTTTATTTGATCGGGGTCTTGCTCGCCGGGTTCGGGCTCTGCGCAGTCGTCGTTGAACGGGCCCATCGGGTCGACGGTCCGCAGGCTGAGCGCTGGATCCAGGCGGTCGAACGCGCCACCGGGCGCGACTTTGCGTACATTTTGTTCGTTCTGGCAGTGCTGAACAGGCTTGCATATTTCGTCTGGGGCACTGCCTTGGGCACCTACGTTTTCGCCGCCTTGCTCTGGTGGCTAACAGGCAGGCAGCGCAAAAAGGCCGGATCCGTCCTGTCACATGCCTGACGGGACGTGTTGGCGAAGAAAATGCGTATGAAGACTAAACCGCGGATTTTGCTGGTCCAACCGACCACTGTTCATCTCGACGGAACGCCGCACAAGACGCGCTGGCGTTTGATCATGGGCCTGATGATCCCTTACATTGCCGGGCTCACACCCGAGGATTTCGACCTGACGCTCTGCGACGAACGCCTGGAGGACATCGACTTCGATGCGGGGTGGGATCTGGTCGGAATGACGACCACCATCGGGGCGTCGCTGCGTGCCTACCAGCTCGGCGACGAGTTCCGCAAGCGTGGCATCCCGGTTGTGATGGGAGGGTTTCATGCCACGCTGCAGACCGAGCAGGCGCTAAAGCATGCCGACGCCGTGGTGCAGGGTGAGGCGGACTACGTGTGGGAGCCGCTGCTGCGCGACTGGCAGGACGGGAAGCTCAAGCAGGTCTACCGATCGGATAAACTGCACGACCTCAAGAATCTTCCGCGCCCCCGCCACGAACTCTTGCCGCTCAACCGCTACCTGTTCAAGGCGGTTCCGGTCCAGGCCAGCCGTGGATGCCCCTATCGGTGCGCTTTCTGTGAGATCCCGGTCTTCTATACTGGGACTTACCGCACCCGGCCGGTGGGCGACATCGTCGAAGAGATCAAGGAAGTCATCAAGGTCACCGGCTTCCGCCGCTTCCAGTTCATCGACGACCAGATCACGGGCAAACACCGGTTCGCCCGCGAGCTGTTCAAGGCGCTGAAGCCGCTCAAAATCCGATTCTCGTGCCTATGGACGGTCAATTCGAACCATGACGAGGACCTGCTCCGGCTTGCGGCCGAGGCGGGGGTGTTCCACGTCAACATCGGCGTTGAATCGATCAGCCAGGAAAGCCTGCTGTCGATGAACAAGATTCAGAACCATCCGGCCGAGTACAAAAAGCTTCTCAAGCGCCTCGAACACTACGGCATATACTACTCGCTCAACTTCCTGTTCGGCCTCGAAGAAGATCGCGCCGACATTTTCGATGCGACCCTCAGGTTCCTGCATGACGTCAAGGCGCCTGAGGCGTTCTTCAACACGGTGACTCCGCGCAAAGGCACTCCGATGCGCGCCCAACTCGAGGCCGAGGACCGGGTCCTGATTCCCGATGCGGATATGTTCACCAACAACTTCCGCTGCATGTTCATCCCCAAAAACCTCACGCCGCAGCAGGTCGAGGAAGGGGTGTGGCGCTGCACCCAAGAGTTTTACTCGCTCAAATCAATTGCCAAGCGGTTGCTGATGCCCCCGCGCAAGTTCACCTTGCAGGGGCTCACGGAGAACATGCTTTTCTACTGGGGCGCCAAGCGCCGAATCGACCCGGTTGACTACTACTGAGGTCTAAAACCAGCCGCGTTGGTTCGAGGCAGTCGCAACTGACGGACTGAAGTTATGGCCCCCGCGGTCAGCCGGGCGCGGCTGAGGCGCCGGTGCTCGCCATGCTCCACGTAAGATGAGCGGCCTACAGGCGCGCGGCCCAGAGTTTCTTGAGGCACTCCCAGAGCTGCCCGAGCGCCCGGCTGCCGTCGCCCTCTAACACTGGCGCGTGCATCGGGGCGATGCGCTGCGGCTGAAGCTCGCCGAGCCGCTTGAACGTTGCCTCGGTAAGCGCCGTATAGGGGGTCGAGTACGCCATTGGACCTTCCATCCCGTGCGCCAGGTGCCCGCTAGCACGCTCGACGATTTCGGCCGGGGGCAGCGTTTCGTCGCCGCCGCGCATCGTGAACAAGTCGGACGAAAACAGGGTGCGTGTCGTCTCGTCGAACAAAAGTCCCGCATCCCAGGAATGTGGGACATGAGGCGTCTGCTCGAAACGCAGCCGGTGCCGGCCTGTTACCAGGGTTTCGCCGGTAGTCATCCCGCGCGCCTCACGGATCGCGAAATCGCCGAGGTTAACACGCGCAGCGACGACACTGCAGAAGGCCTGAGCGTTGGGCGCTAACGCAAGCCATTCGTTGAGCGCACCGCACTCGTCGGACTCGAAATGGCTGAAACCCACCCAGCGAAGGCGCGCCGGTTCGATGAGTGTCGCGAGCGCATCGCGCACCTCGCTGAAGGTGCTGCGGAAGCCGGTATGGAAAAGCGCCGGCTCCTCGTCGCGGATCAGGTACTCGTTGAACTGCATACCAAAGGCAGGAATCAGGCACGAAATCCGGAAAATGTCCGGCGCAACTTCGCGTATCGTAGCCATCGAAGCGCACACCTCCGACGTTTTCTCGTAATGACGCGGCAGGCCCGGCCGACCGTAGAAAGCACTATAGATCGAGCGCTGGGAAGTGGCCAGACGGGGAACCGCAATCTCGCTGCGCGATTCTATGCGGGAGGCGGGAAAACCGCGTTGTCGATGAGCCTGGTCGTGCCGACGCGCGCGGCAATAGCAAGCAGCACTGGCCGGCCGTCAGCGGCCGGTGCTTCCAGGGTCTCGGCGTCAACCGCCTCGACGTACTCCACAGAAAGGCCAGGTTCGCGGGCTAGGACTGATGCTGCAGCGGCCCGCAATTCAGCGGCGTCATGAACGCGGCGTGCGTTAAGCTCGCGCGCTGCCGCCAGTGCCCGGCTAAGCGCAAGTGCAGAGACGCGTTCGCTGGGGCTCAGGTAAGCGTTTCGCGAGCTCATTGCCAGACCGTCGGCCTCGCGCACAATCGGCATCGCAACGATCGTGACGTCGAAGTTCAGGTCGGCAGCCATTCGCTCAATCACCCTGAGCTGCTGAAAGTCCTTTTCGCCGAAAAATGCCAGATGAGGCTTCACGATGTTGAACAGCTTCGCCACCACCGTAGCGACGCCGCGAAAATGGCCGGGACGATGGGCTCCGCACAGCCCGCTCGCGATTGGCCCGACCTCTACCGAGGTCTGCGCTCCCGGCGGGTACATCGTTTCGGCCGATGGCGCGAACACCGCGTCGACCGGCACCGTTTCCATCCGAGCAATGTCGGCTTCAAGATCGCGTGGATAGCGCGCGTAGTCCTCATTGGGACCGAACTGGGTCGGATTGACGAAGAGCGATACGACCAGCCAGTCGGTGCGCCTGCGCCCCTCGCGCATCAGGCTCAGATGGCCTTCGTGCAGGAAACCCATGGTCGGTACCAGGGCTATACGCTTGCCGGCACAGCGCTCGCGCTCTGCGCGCTCCTGCATCGCGCGCGGCGAGGCGATTATCTCGGGCGTCATGCCGCCTTGCTTCTAAAGCAATGCTCGGGACCGGGAAAGGCGTGTTCGCGTACCTCGCGGGAATAGCTGAGCGCCGCTTCGGTTGCCTGCTGCCAGAGGTTTGCGTAGGGCTTGGCGAAACGCGGCACAAACGAATCGCTCAGGCCGAGCATGTCGTGCATCACCAGCACCTGGCCGTCGCATTCGGGGCCTGCGCCGATTCCAATCGTCGGGATCGACAGGCGCGCGGTTATTTCGGCCGCGACATCGACCGGCATCCCCTCGAGCACGACCGCAAATGCGCCCGCCTCCTCGACCGCCAGGGCGTCCTGAACCAGTCGCTCGCGGCATCCGGGGCTATGTCCTGCCTTTTTACCCTGCACCCGATGGCCGCCCATCCGGTGAACCGACTGCGGGGTAAGCCCGATGTGGCCCATCACGGGGATGTCGATTTCTACGATCCGGCGTACGGTCGCAGCCATCACGAGACCGCCCTCGATCTTGACCGCCTCGGCGCCGCCCTCTTTTACCAACCGCCCGGCGTTGGACATGGCCTGTTCGGCGCTTACCTGGTAGGTCATGAATGGCATGTCGGCGACGAGCAAGGCGCGCTTTCTTCCGCGAGCCACCATACGCGTGTGATAGATCATTTCTTCCAGCGTCACGGCAAGCGTACTTTCGGCGCCTTGCACTACCATCCCAAGGCTGTCGCCGACCAGCAGCGCGTCAACTCCGGCCTGATCGAAGATCCTGGCGAACGGGTAATCGTACGCGGTGAGCATCACCATCCGCCGCCCTTCCGCCTTCATCCGCGCAAAGTCGGTGACCCTGACCTTGTCCTTGTTCATCGTCGTCCCCAAAAGCGATGCGGGGCTGCCCGGACTACCGGCAACCCCGCATCGACATGCTGGCCACTAAAGACGGCTGCAAATGATGTTTGGGGTCCCGGTCCAAAAAGGATCCAGGCTCACTCCCATTCTTCAGCCGCGGCGGATCCCACTGTGGGACCTCCCGTACTGTTCAAACCAGGCCTCGCCGGATGAGCAACCTCGGCGGACCTAAGGCAACTTATAGTATGAGCCAGCGCCTTAAGTAAAGTGCGTTGGCGGCACCGTTTCAAAGGTGCCCGGCCAGCA
>JAJYVB010000139.1 GCA_021792265.1 Deltaproteobacteria bacterium
CCTTCGCCAGTTCCGTCTCCCGCCGCCTCAGCGCCGAATACACCACCAACGCCGCCATCAGCGCCGCAAACCCTGCCAAGCCCACAAACACCACCGGTCGTTTCATCGCCGCTGTCCTCGCCGCAAATTCCTGCTCACGTGTGTTCGGACCTTTTCGCTTTACTCACTTGCTCTTGACGCGTCACTCGCAATACGCCGTCTCCGTGCTGCTCAGCGAAGCTGGAAAACTTATTCCGAGAAACGGATTAGGCAGGAAAAGTTTGGTCTGCAAAGTGTATGTTAGCGTCACCGACACCGGTGAACCCGCGGTATTGGGAGGCGATGCGCAGGGATTCAAGCTCACGGACAGGTTCGCTCCCCCGTCGTCGGTAATCGCTGGTGACGCGACCGAAAGAACGTAGCTGCTCACGAGCGCCTGAGTCGCATTTACATTGTTGACCGCCGCGTAGCGTGCGGCCTGGTAATCGGCCTGTGCCAGGGCGAGCGCCGACATGCCGATAAGGGCTAGCTGTATAGTGACGAAAAGGACGATGATGAGTAACGGGAGAAGCAACGCGAACTCAACCATCGCCTGGGCTTTTGCCCGCGGCAACTGGCGCCAGCCAATCAGCGTCCGCCCAACAGGTTGTTGAAGAAGCTTTTTCACAACCTGCTTCCCTTGCTGTAATCTCTCTGAGGCGAAGAGCACCGGCGGAAGGAGGCCGGTTCTTCGCAGGGTGTTGAGCGTCAATTTCTTCCAAGTGCAGGAATGTCCGGTTTCCAGTTTCCAGTGCCTCAACACCCTGCCGAAGAGTCGCAAGTCGAAAGGTTGCGATCGGGCAATCATATGCAGCAGTCACTGCGCCATCGACTTGTTATTGTAAATTGTTATTGCGGAAAAAGTATTGCCACCGCCCCCTGGACCACTCCCGAAAGGGTAGTGCCCAGAGCCTGGTAGGCTGCCAGGGCGATGACCGCGACGCCGGCTAGAATCAAAATATACTCCGTCATGGTTTGACCCCGACCGGAAGCCCCGATCCGCGCCGTGCACGAAGCCATGGTCTTTCCTCCGGCCTTCACGCCGCGATGCGATGGTACCGCCAGCCGATCAATCCGGCGCGCGAGCTGGTTGGCGGCAGGAACTGGCGCGATCCCCGCCGCCGTCCTCCGTCCCCAGCTACAAGCTCAACTTGTCGGTGACGCCGTTGATGACAGTGTTAACGCCGCCGCCAAGGGCCGTGTAGGCCGCAATACATGCAACCGCAACGGCGACCATGATAAGTGCGTACTCGGCCATCGTCTGGCCACGGCTCTCACGAACTCGAACGTATAGCGCGGTCAGAAATTTCATCGGACCATCCTCCTGCGGTGTGGGCGAGTCCCTGCGCCCGGGCGAAAGTTTCTCTTAAAGGGGCGTGAAAATCCGATGGACGACTCGTCCCTTTCGAAGGCACGAATCGAAAACGAGGAGTCGCTTCGTCAGGCTGAGAGCGCCGGTGCAGCGGCTGCCGGCGAGACCTGCCAGAGAACTGAAGATCGCGGGTCCGGCCGGTACATGCAGAAAGTTCCGGTCTTGATGCTGGCCAGCAGGTGTTGGCCAAGGCCGTCGTGATGCGCGGCGATCCTTGCCAGAGCAGACTTCAGCGCCTTCGTAACGTTGAGCCGCGCCCTTTCCGAGGCTGAACACGTCCGGCGAATCCGGCCTCCAAGACCCACCGACCGGGACAACTCGGCTGTAAGGAAGCCGATTTCGCGCTCCAGCTCGTCCTGGCGTACGTCATCGTCATGCGTACGCGCGGCCTCGAGCTCCTCGCGCAGCTCGGCCAGGCGGTGCTTATATGCCGCCTTCGCAGCCGCGTCGAGCGCCGGGCCGGCGTCGCCCAGCGCAGGCACGAAACCGCCGGCCGCGTCCTCGCCCGCGGCGGACGGCGCCCGATGGCGTTCCATTATCAGCGCGAGTTGGTTGGCATGGACCTCAACACCCGGCCGCTGCACCAGATGCGCCAGGCACGAAAGCCCTCTGACGTGGCGGACGTGAAAGACCACGCCCTGGTAATCAATCGTCCAAAAATCGCCGGTTCGGCGAAGAACAGCCTTGGGTGCTTCGGCTTGCTGGTAACCGCATGCTATCGCGGCCCAAGCCTCTGGCCTGCTTGTTCCGAGCAAAGCCGCACCCTTGGAACCGTTAGCTGCTGCACCCGCATCCGACGTCGCATCGCCGCCGGCCGCAGGACGCGCCGGCTCCTCGCGTGTCCCGAAGAGCAGTCGGCCATGCTCCGCGTGGTCTGCGGCGCTGCACTCCTGGGCGACAAGGGACGCGGCCCGCTCGCGCAAACGCGCCATTCCTAAGGCCTTGGCCGTACGAAGGGCACCCTCGGCAAGTTTTCGCGCGCGGCCAACTTCGTAGCGAGCGCCGTGCGCAAGGAGCAGCGCAGCGTATTCACACTGGCTATACGCCAGCCACGGCTTTGCCCGGTTGGATTCGTTGCAAGCCAGTGCCTCTTCGAAGTGCTTCCGTGCCTCTTGCACGCGTCCGATAGCGGACGCCAGCAGCCCCAGGTAATGTTCGACGGGGCCCAGCTCCGTAAACGGACCGAAGGTCACCGCAAGACCGGCATAGGGAAGCATCAGGTCGTAAACTCGCGAGGCCTGTTCGACGTCGCCAAGCGCGATTGAAATTTGCGCGAGCGCCGCGGCAGAGGCCAGAAAGGTGTTGTCCCGCGCCATGTCGGCAAATCCGCCCACGGTGAGAACATCGAACTCACGCTCCGCCTCGGAAGTTTCGCCAAGACGGCAATTCAACAGGGCCAGCAGGGCCCGATAAACCAGCGCGGGACGATCACGCACGGTGTCCAGCGCGGCAGGCTTCAACTCCACCAAACGGCCGCGTTCGTAGTAGGGCATTATCAGCGCAGGCCACAAAAGATCGCGAACTTCCGCACAGTGCATGAGGCGCAGAGAATCCGCGCATTCGCGCGCCGTCCGCTCGCCCTCCTCGAAGTCACCATGAGCGATCGCGCGCCCGGCCGAGTAGCCGGCCGCGATCCACGAGCACACCGGCATCCGGGTCGCGCGAGCAAGCGCGTTAAGCTCATGGTTTTCCGCCGCGGCACGCTGCGTGTCACCGAGCTGGCGGTAACAAATCAGGCGCGACAACGTGCCGGCGTAGAGCCCCATTGTGTCATTGTTCGCGCGCGCGATGCCGATGATTTCCTGGGCGCCCGCCAGCCGCTCCGCAACCAGCTCCGGTCCCGACAGCGTCAGATCGCGGTAGGCGAGCGCCGCCATCCAGATCTCCTCCTCGCCGCTCTCACGGGCGAGCTGAACCGAATGATTCATCAGGTGCTGGCGCCGGTCAGCGGAAAATGGCTCGTAGTAAAGCTCCGAGGCGAGCTTGGCCATGACCATTGCGCGCAGGGACTTGTGCTCCTCGCCGACCACCGCGAGCGCGCGCTCGAGCAAGTCTACCGAGTCCCGATCGGCCGCCCCGGGCGCCACCCAGCGCAGCACCGGGTAGCCAAGCGCCGCCTTGGCAACCAACTCGCCGCGGTCAAGCCTTTGCGCAAGCTCGGCCGCGGCGCGAAACGTACTGCGCGAATCCTCATAGTTGCCCGCCCGCTCGTAAGCCTCGCCGAGATCGAGCAGGAGCGAGCATCGCCGAGCATCGTCACGGGCCTGCCCGAGCTTCAGCGTTGAAAGGGCCAACGCGTAGCAACGCGCTGCCTCCTCGAAGGCCAGCATCCGATTGGCGCTTTCGGCGGCGCGCTCGGCGTAAGCCAGCGCCTTATCGGCTTCCTGCAGGTCGCCGCCACGGGCGAAGTGGTAGGCGATCGCGGCAAGATGCGCCTGATTGCCGGAGCCGTAGATAATTTCGAGCGCCTGGCCGATCGAGCGATGCAGCGAGCTGCGACGCCGGCAAGGCAGGTCCTCGTACAGCGTCTCGCAGACGACTGCGTGGTTGAACCGATAGTGACCGGCATCGTCTGTAGCCTCGGTCACCAGGCCCGTGGCAGCAGCTTCTTCCAAGCAAGCCAGCAGTTCCTCGCTGCCTCCTTTCCAGACGTGGCGCAGAACACCGAACTCGAACTCGCTTCCCGCCACGGCGGCCAACTCGATGACGGCGCGCGCGTTCGGCGACAATGGCGCGAGGTAACGGCGAACGGCAGCTTTAAGCCCGATCGAAAGGCTCAATCGGCGCTGAAAAGAACGTTCCTTTATGCGCCCTATCGAATCGGGCGGCAATAATCGCGCGATCAGTTCAGCGAACAGCGGGTTCCCGCTCGTAACCTTGTAGAGTAGTGCAAGAGCCGCCGGCTCGGGCACGTCACCCGTTATTGCCGTCACCAACTCGCCAAGCTCGATCTCGCTCAGACCAAGCAGAGTAATCGGGTGACATCGGTCTACGAACTCGCTCAACACCTGTGCAACGGCAGGCGCGTGCCAGCCCGTGCTACCGCAACAAGTGGCGACAATCACTACGCGTGAATCGCGCAGGCTTGCGCTGACGAAACTCAGCAACTGCAGCGAGGCAACGTCGCTCTGGCCGACATCTTCAAGCACAACGACCAAAGGCTTGGCAGCCGCGAGACGAACGAAAAATTGCCCAACGGCCTCAAATACACGAAATCGCGATTGTCCGGCGTCGGCAGCGGCCTCCGCCGGACGACTGGAGCCGCAGGCCAGTTCTGGAACTATTTGGGCGATCTCCCTTGCGGGCTCGCCCAATGCGTTCAGGACTTCGCGGCCGCCGACTGCCAGCGCGGCACGAACGACCTGCACCCAAAGCCAATACCCGTGCGCATCGCCGAACCGGCTCGGTTGCGCTCGGAGTACACAAAATCCCCTGCGGCCCGCTTCGATCGCGAAATTATCGACGAAGCACGTTTTGCCGATTCCTGGCTCTCCCTGGACCAGGAAAAGCTTGCTTACCCCTTTCTCCGCCTCCGCCAGCCCCTCCAGCAGCTCTCCGGTCTCACGACTGCGTCCGATGAGCGGCGTCTGGCACCCCCGTCCGTTGTACTTACGTTAAAGGCTCGATCTTCACCCTTATCCGGGCCTCTCACGAATTCATATTCGAGGACATTTTGCGTTCTTGACTAAACGTAATCCGCTTGTGGCTCCCTGGCTCGATCGCGCTAGTACCAACATCGGTCTACCGCCTAGGATTCATAGCTGGGATCGGATTTGACCAATCGAGTCGCGCCGGAAAGCTTTTACCTACTGTTAGCCGTAGCAACCTATGATTTCTTCACTTGGACAATTCGCATCAAGAGCGGCCATTGTCGGGCAGCCGCGATCACAAGTCAACTGCAATTGGCACATTCGCGGGCTGCGTGCAGCTAAACTTAACGAATTATTAAGAGAGGCCCGTCACTAGCTAACATGAGACATGGCGGACGTTTTCCCATAGACGAACTACCAAAAATTAATAGGTAGTGAAGTTGGCTTCCATTTGTTGCGGCGCTTTGACCCATATTCGCGGCAATTGATGATTCTCATCGCGCAGGCTTGGTCTGGACAGGCTAAAGCTTCAAAAACTTACAAGTGTCAATTCGTGCCGCATCTTTGGTTAACAAATGGGGCGGGTCCGTACTTCTCAACAGATCGTGACGCAGCGTGTTGCGCGTCTAGTTATGCCATGATGAGCAATTCAGAAGTATAAACTGTCACAAAGTAATTAGTGCCTCAGTTTTGTGTTTTACATCTTAAATTGGGACGCCGGGTGAAGGTGCACCTCCAAGCGCCGCCCGTGGGTTGGAGTCTTTTTTACGCCGCGCCCCTCCTGGCGCCAGGGTGGTAAGCTTGTCCGTCCGCAGCGGACGAACGGGAGAGCTCAATGATGAAGGTTCAAAAGGTCGATATCGGCCTGGCGAAGGAGCCGACCGGCAACCGCGCGGGTGCAAGCGGTTCGCGGCCAACAGGAAACAAGCCAATGGAGAAACGCTCATCGTCAGGATGGCGGGTCGTCGCGGTTCTTTTCGTGGTGTTGTTTTTTATTTTCGGTGCGGGCTATCTGACGACCGGCGTTTTCTTTCCCCCGCTAATCAAGGAGTTCCGATGGAGTCGGACCCGCGTTTCCCTGCTCGCTAGCATCCTGTCGGCCGCCCAGGGTCTGGGCGGCCCGGTAGCGGGATTGCTGCTGGACCGAGTGCCGGCGCGCTTCGTGATGGCTGTGGGGGCTGCGCTGGCCGGCTGCGCCATGATTCTCGCCGGCTGCGCGCATTCGCTCGGTCCTCTGCTTATCGCCTACTTGATGCTCGGAGTAGGACTAAGCGCGTCCACCCTGATCCCGGGTTCCCTAGTAGTCGCGAGCTGGTTTGTAGAGGGTCGCGGGCTCGCGATGGGCATCGCGATGGCGGGAACGACGGTCGGCGCGATGACGATGACAAATGTCGCGAGCTATCTGGTATCGAACTTCGGATGGCGCGCCGGATACCTGGTTCTGGGCGTGCCGATGCTCGCGGTTATAGTCCCATTGATACTCTTCGGCGTACCGAGCGCTCCCCGCTCGAAAGACGTTAGCGGCGCCGATGCAGCCACCGGTCCGAGTTCGACCGAGACAAGCGGCCTCGATATGAAAGACGCCATTCGCTCGCGATCCTTCCGCATGCTGATGCTGCTCCAGTTCTGTTTCGGGATGGTTGCCGGCGCTGTTGTCTTCCATCTCGTGGTCTATCTGATCGGCCTCGGTTACCCGGCGGCAACCGCGGCGCTGATTCTCAGCGTGATGTTCGGCCTGAATGCGCTTGGAAAGCTCTCGATGGGCCTGATCGCCGACCGGCTGACCCCGCGCGTCGCTTGCACGATCAACTATCTGATCACGGGACTGGGACTTCTTTTTCTCACCGAGGCGCGCCACCCCGGCGCAGTAGCCGTCTTCGTGCTGACTTTCGGTCCGACGTTCGCGGCGTCGTTGGTGCTGATCCCAATGATCACGGTCAATTCGCTGGGGATGAGGTGCTACGGCTCGGTGACCGGATGGCTCAGTCTCGCGAGCACGCTCGCGGTTGCGATCGGCCCGTTAGTAGCCGGCCGTTCCTTCGACGTTTTCAGGAGCTACACGCCGGCCCTGCTGTTGTTCGCGGCGGTATGCGTGATTGCTTCAGCTTCGGCCTTTTCATGCCTGCCGCTGGAGGTCGAACTGGCCCGTGCGCAGGCTTACCGGCTGCGCGCCACCTAGGCATCGCCAGCGCTTTAACGCCGTAGATGCTTATTGACTCGTGCGGATGCCGAGGCGTTGCTGCAAGCGTTCGCGCAGGATTGACCGCTGCACCTTTCCGGTGGGAGTCACGGGAAGCGCCTTTACCACTTCCAAGCGCTCGGGCCATTTGAACTTCGCCACGCCCTTGATGATCTCGGCCATCCGCTGCGGATTCTTCACCTGGACGCGCCTGGGGTTGAGCGGCCCGGCGGCTTGCTTGTTCGGGCCGCGGCCTGCTTACAGACTATGAAATTTCTCTCGGTGGACCGGGCCCCGTCTTCCAACGTTAAAGCATGCGGCCAAGGTTTGGCAAAAGAGCGGTCCGCGCGGCATTTTTGTTTCTGCTGACGATAATGGCGTTGGGCTTGCAGCAAGGAAGGCCGATCGACTGACGAAATCCTGGTCGGATGGTTTGGGCTTCTGATCGCACCCGGGATTCGGTACTTTCAGCCTGATGGATTCGGCTAAACCGGGGGTCCAGTCCATGCCGGAGATACCGCCTCGCGGATGGGGCAGGATTGCGCGCAGCGAGGCGTGGCGGGTTGCGGCAGCGTCGGTCGCCTTCGGCGCAGTATTTTCCTATCCGATGCTGCTTCGCTTATTTCAGGCCAGCGAGCAGAACGACTGGGATTTCGAGAGCCAGCTCATGTGGGCTCCTTATTACACAGTCGTGCATTTTCACCAGCTCCCGCTCTGGAATCCATGGAAGTGCGGTGGGATGCCACTGCTGGGCAATCCACAGTCGCGATTCGTCACCCCGTTCTTTCTGCTCCATTGGTTGCTCGGCGTCATGGCCGGGGTGCATCTCTCCGTGATGCTTCATCTTGCGATCGCGTGGGCCGGAGGGTACGTGCTGGCGCGAGTAATTGGATTGGGCCCTGCCGCAGCAGTTGCCGCTGCCACGATTTTCCCGGCTTCTTCGTGGTTCTCGCTCCACATAGGAGAAGGCCAGATCCATCTGATGGCGTTCGCCTACCTCCCCTGGTTTATCGCATTGATGCTGATGCCGCCGGAACGCGGGTTCGCAATTCCAGCCATCTGCGCTGGCGGGTTGCTTGCGCTGACCTTCGGCGAGGGCGGCGCCGAGGTGGCGGTTTACTCCGCGCCGCTCATCGGCGTCCTGGCGACATACGAGGCGGCTCGCAAGCGGAGCTTGCGGCCGATGTTGTTCCTGGCTGCCGCAGCCAGTTTCGGCGTGGGCTTCGTGGCCGTGAAGCTGTTACCGGTCGTGAGCCTCCTGCGTGAGCGCGGGCGGGTTCCATGGGGTTTAGCCTGGATCATGTGGCACGATCTCCCGCGGATTTTCTTCGCGCGCAATCAGGAGGCAATTGCTCTTCACGACCGGTTTTTCATCGAGTTCGGCAATTACATCTCACCA
>JAJYVB010000140.1 GCA_021792265.1 Deltaproteobacteria bacterium
TTTACGCGCTCCGCCACGGCGGCCACGGCACGGCGGGATGACGGGGCGCGGCGGTGATACGGCCGCGTTGGCGGCAGACGGAGTAACGGCGGGCTATGGCGAGCGCATGGTGCTGCGAGCGGTGCCACTCGAAGTCTGGCCCGGCGAGTTGCTGGCGGTAGTAGGTCCCAACGGAGCCGGCAAATCGACCATCGTCAAGGTGCTCGCCGGCCAGCTCAGGCCCTGGTCCGGGCGGGTCGAACTTTTCGGCCGCCCGATCGCAAGCCTCACCCCACGCGAGCTGGCGCGCAGCGTCGCCACGGTCGGTCAGGAAAACGCCGTCGCCTTTCGCTTCACCGTTCTGGAAATCGTGCTCATGGGACGCGCGCCTCATCTGGGACGCCTGGCCTTCGAAGGCCGCCGCGACCTCGAAATCGCCTGGGACGCACTCGCACGACTGGACCTGCTTGATCTTGCGGGACGCCATATTCAGGAACTTTCCGGAGGCGAGCGCCGGCGCGTTTTTCTTGCGCGCGCACTTGCCCAGGAGCCTCGCGTGGCGCTGCTCGACGAGCCGACCGCTTTCCTTGACCTGCGTCACGCGGCGGAAATCTTCACCCGCTTCAAAGAACTGGCGCTCGAGCGCAAAATGGCGGTCGTGGCGACGCTTCATGATCTCAACATGGCGGCGCTTTACGCGCACCGCGTATTGTTGATGAAAGACGGTGCCGCCATTGGCCAAGGCGCCCCGGAAGAGGTGCTCACCAACGCTAATCTGCGTGCGGTGTACGAGACGGAACTTTACGTCGGCAAGAATCCGCTCACGGGAACGATAGCCGTTCTTCCCGTGACGCGCCTGACGCCGGATGGCTAGGGTGGGGTTGTCAGCGCAAAGAGGGCACGTGATGGCGGCAAAAGCAGACAACGGCGGTCAGCCGCGAGGCTGGGCCGATGGGCGGCGCGACGGCCTTGCCCGGCGCGGCAGCAACGGCACCGGGCGGTTTAACCTCGTCTTCGACGCCGACGACACGCTGTGGCATTCGAACATCCACTTTCTGGAGGCCGAGGCCCAGTTCGTCGAGGCGATGAAGCGCGCCGGCGTTGCGGCCGGCGAGCACGCGGTCCGTTCGCTGGTTCGGCGCGCGGAACTCGAAGTCATCGAGACCCTCGGCTACGGCCGCGGACCTTACGTTGTCGCCCTGCGCAATGTCGTAAGACGTGCCGCGCTCGACGAGGGCAAGCGCACGCAGCTCGCGCAGGCGGTCGAGGAGATTGGCCGGCGGCTCATGGAGCAGCGATGCGAGCTGCTGCCCGGCGTCGAAGCGACTCTGTCGGTCCTTGCCCAACGCCATCGCTTGCTGCTGTTTACCAAGGGACAGTTTGATGAACAGCATGGCAAGCTCGACGCCTCGGGGCTCAGACCCCTGTTTAGCCACGTCGCAGTTGTCCGCGAAAAGGATCTCCCCGCGTATCGCAGGCTTCTCAGCGAAGCGATGCTTGAACCGGAGCACAGCTATATGATCGGCAACAGCCCGCGCTCGGACATTAACCCTGCGCTGCAGGCCGGCCTTGGAGCCGTGTATATCCCATACCCGCAGACTTGGGAGCGCGAGCACGAGGAGATTCGCAGCACGAGCCGGCGCCTGACCCAGTTGGATAGCTTTCACGGCCTGTTGGAACTGTTCTAAAATCTTTGCTTGATGGCGATTGCCGATTTGCGGGTGGCTGTCTCGTCGAGAGAGCCGCTGGTGCCAACGCGCCGCCAAGTAGGGGTGCGGACCAGGAAAAAGCCGCCGCTGGTTCTGCGGCCGCTGCACGGCATCTGGCGACGCACGATCGACGGCATCGAAGTGGCGCGCGTCGCTCTGCCAGTGCGCGGATTCCCGCCGACCCTGAAGGGCACCGTTGCCTGCCAGATAAGCGACCTTCACCTTGATCGCGACGAAGACGTGGCGCGGCTGGAACGGGCGGTTGGGCTGATTAACCGTGAAGCTCCGGACCTGGTGTTCCTCACCGGCGACTACTTTTCGCGGCCGGAGACGATGCGCCGTTACGTCGGAGCGATGCGCCGCGTGTTAGGCGCGCTCAAACCGCGGGTAGGCGTGATGGCGGTCGCGGGCAACCACGACCACTGGTGCTCGTTCGACCGCGTGGCAGAGGCGCTGCGGCGAACCGGGGTGGAGGTTCTCTCCAACGAGAGCCGAAGGATAGCGGTTGGCGGCGGGGAGTTGGTCGTGGTCGGAGTAGACGACCTATGGTCTCGCCGCGCGGAGCCTGCACGCGCCTTCCGCGACGTTCGCCACGGAGACTGTACGATTGTGCTCGCCCATAACCCGGATACGGCGCTCTACCTGCGCCACCTGAAGCCGGGCGTGATGCTTTCGGGCCATACCCACGGCGGTGTGGTGAGGATACCGCTTTACGGCTCGCCGATTCAGGCGGTGCTGAGGCTGGGCCGCAAATTTTACGCCGGGCTCAACCGCTACGGTGATTTCTACATTTACACCAATCGCGGCTTGGGAACTTTTTGGGTGCGGGTCCGGCTCAACTGCAGGCCGGAAATATCCTGCTTTTCGCTCACGCCGCTGGCCAGCGAGCTGCCTCGGTCCCTTTTAAAGCATCCGCGGCGCGCGCGGGTTGTCCGCCAGCGTTAGCGAAAAGCCAGTTCAGGCATGCGTGGAGCGGCCATCGGACTGGTTAGGGCACCTGAGACCCGGTCCCGCGGTTTTTGCACACAAATCGGTACCGGGCGCGTGCCGTAGGGGAATGCTATGACCGCCGGAACTGTCGCTGTCGCAGGGGGCGCTGGCTTCATCGCGGGCGCAATCGCGCGCAAGCTGGCAGAGGCAGCAGGCGCGCGCGTTCGGGTCCTCAGCCGTGACCCGGAGCGCGCGCGAAGCCGGTTCAAAGGTCGCGGCGTAGAATTTGTACGCGCCGACGTGCTCGACACTGCCTCGCTCCGCGCGGCGCTTAAGGGGGTCCAGGCGGTCATCGACGCGGTCCAGTTCGAGGGCTATCCGATTGAGGATCCGCGGCGCGGATTGACTTTCGAGCGGATTGATTACGGAGGCGCCATAAGCCTGCTGCAAGCGGCGCAAACGGCCGGGACGCTGACGAAGTTCGTCTATATCAGCGGCGCGGGCGCCGACGAGAACAGCGCCCATCCTGCCTTTCGGGCCAAGGGCCGCGCCGAGCGCGCGATCCGGGAAAGCGGCATCCGTTTCACCATTTTCCGTCCGTCGCTCGTTTACGGGCCGGGCAGCCGCGTAATCGAACTCCTCGTCAAGTCATTGTCGTGGACCCCGGTCTTTATGGTGCCGGGCAGCGGGCGGCAGCGCTTGCAGCCGGTTTTCGTCGGCGACCTGGCGGCCGCGGTAAGCCTCGCTCTCGAGGGGTGCGGTGACGGCGGGACCTTCCAGATCGGTGGACCCGAAGCGATGACCTTTGACGAATTCATACGGCTGCTGATGGAGATAACGGGGCGGCGCCGAGCTTTGCTCCATGCTCCGCAGTCGGCGCTCCATCTGCTCGGCGTGGCGGCGGAGAGCCTTCCCGTAGGGCGGCGCGTCTTCTCGCGCGACGCCGTCGAATTTCTCACCGCCGACAGCGTGTGCGACAATGGCCCACTGCTCAGGGAATTCAAGCTCTCGCTGACGCCGCCGCGCCAGGGGCTCTCCTACCTCGCAGCCCGCTCCGCCTGAAGGTTCTTACAGCGCGGCAACGTTGCCGGCAGAATCCAGCCCTTGGGCTAGTGGGCGTTGCGCAAATAACTTGACGAACCGGCTTGGCTGGCATGAGATTCTTCGCTGCGCCCAGAATGACAGCAGCGCGCGTTTCTATTGTCACTCTGACCGCAGGCTGCCCAAGCGAAGAATCCGATGCCAGTAACGGCCGCCATGAACTTGTCAACGGGACATCACACTAGATCTCCCGACGTCCGCCCAGGGCGCTGGTAAGCGTGGCGGAGTCGCTGTATTCGAGGTCGCCGCCTGCGGGCAAACCGCGCGCCAGGCGCGTCGCCTTGACGCCGAGCGGCTTCAACGCCCGCGCCAGGTAAAGCGCCGTTGCCTCGCCCTCGACGGTGGCATTGGTTGCTATGATCACTTCGCGGACCGGCGAGCTTTGGCTACGCAGGCGGTTCAGCAGCTCGGCGATCCTGAGGTCATCGGGACCGACGCCGTCGAGCGGAGCCAACGCGCCATGGAGCACGTGGTAAAGGCCGTTGAAGGCCCGCGCCCGTTCCAGCGCCATCAGGTCGGCCGGCCCTTCGACCACGCATATGATGTCGCGCTCACGCGCCGGGTCGTCGCAGACCCGGCATACCGCGCCTTCTGCAAGGGCGAAGCACTGGCCGCAGAGGCCAACCCGCTCTTTCATCTCGAGCAGGGCCTCGGCAAGCGCAATTACTTCCTCTCGGGGACGATTCAGGAGATGGAACGCCAAGCGCGCGGCGGTCTTTTCCCCGACGCCCGGCAGATGCATGAGCTCCTGCACCAGTCCGGTCATCGCCGCTGGCAGCCCCGACGCTCTTTTGATCTGGTTTTCGGCCACGGTCTGAAAAGCCCTCTGAGAGCCGCTATTTGCCGCCGAACCCCGCCAGCCTTAACGCTTCCAGCGGCCCGAGCGAACCGATCTCTTCGGCAACGAGTTTCTGTGCGCGCTCGAGGCCGTCGTTGATCGCTGCCGCGACGAGGTCCTGCAGCATCGCGCGGTCGTTGCTTTCGAGCAACATCCGGTCGATTTCGACCGCGCGCACGTGAAGCGTGCCATCGACCGTCACCTTGACCAGGCCGCCACCGGCACTGCCTTCGACCGTCTTTTGCGCTACGCGCTCCTTGAGCTCCTTCAGCTTTTCCCCTACAGCCTGTGCCTGCCGCATCAGGCCGGCAAAATCCAATTCAGCCACCGTTTTGCTCCCTGTGCGCGCCCATCGTTGCAACGCACGTTCTCAATCGCCAGCCTCTTCGGAATCTTCGGCCCGGTCGGCAAGATCTTCCGGGCGCTGCGCCGCGCGCGGCGGCCGGATCTCGACCAACCGCGCCTCTAGGATATCGAACAACGACCGTATCACGGGATCGGCTAGAAGCTGGCGCCGCGCTTCCCCGTTATTCGAAGCGCCGGCCGAAGCCGGCTGTCCACGGTCCGCGTTGCGGGAGGACTCGGCGGGGCAATCGCTTTCTTGCGCTTCCGCAGACTCGTTACCGCCGGCCTGTGCGACAGACGGGCGCTCATTTGCCTCCGTACCGGTCTCGGTTGCCTCAGCTCCCTGGGCCAAGGCCTGCGCCTTGGAGACGATTTCGACCCGTACCGGGCGCCCGAAAAATTCCCTGGCCAGCTCCGCCAAGGCGTCGCGGTTATCGCCAAGATAGCGGACGTAAACGTCGCTGCTTGGGACGACCGAAAGCACGTCGCCAGCAAACTGCAGTGCAGCGCCCTGCTCCATGAAGCCCGCAAGCGCGGCCCGGCGGTTTCGCAGGTGGCGGCGAAAATCCGGCAAGTCCTCTCCGTTGCGAGGCCCGTTCGGCGTTCTAAGGGGTGCGTCGGCCTTGACCTCTCCGGCAACCCTCATCCGCCGCGCTCCCGCTGCCGCCGGGCTGCCGCCTGTTCCGGAACTCTGCGCGCCCGGGGCCGAAGGCGCCGGACCCGCGCCCGACGAGCCGCCGCCTGCCGAGACCGCCCGCAAAAGCTCCTCGGCGTCCATCACCGGGGCCAGCGCCGCCATCCGCACAACCGCCATCTCCAGCATCAGGTCCGCGTACGGCGAGCGCAGAATTTCCTCCTGCCCCGCAGCCATCAGCCGGAACAGCCGCATCAGGTCACGAGCGCTGGCCTGCGACGCAAGACGGTGAATCTCGGCCGCCTCATGGTCGGAAAGGTCGGAAAACGGCACGGCGGTATCGGCAGACGCCAACTTGGCGACATTGAGGTTGCGCAGTACCTGGAGCAAGTCACGGCCCAGCGCTTCGAGGTTGGCACCGCGCTCGATAAGCTCCCGCACCTTGCTGAATGCCGCCGCGGTGTCGCGAGCGAGAATTGCCGCCACGATTTCGAGCACCGCGCCGCGGCTCGCCATTCCCAGGGCCGCAGCGATCTCGGCCTCAACCAGCGTGCCGCCAACCGACGCGATCGCACCCTCCAGCGTCCGCTCGGCGTCACGCATGCTGCCCCCAGCCTCGCGAGCGATAAGCCTGAGCGCGCCATCTTCGGCACCGACGCCTTCGCGTTCGCACAACTCACGCAGGCGCGCGACCATGACTGCAAACGGGATGCGGCCGAAGTCGTAGCGCTGCAGCCGCGACAGGATGGTCTCAGGCATCTTCTGGGGCTCAGTAGTCGCCAGGATAAACTTGACGTGGGGCGGCGGCTCTTCGAGCGTCTTGAGCAAGGCGTTGAAGGCCTGGTCGGTGAGCTGATGGGCCTCATCGATGATGTAAATCTTGAAGCGGTCGCGCGCCGGACCGTAACTCAGGTTCTCGATTATTGCGCGGGCGTCGTCGATTTTGCGGTAGGTCGCTCCATCGATTTCACTTACGTCCAGCGCCCGCCCCTGGCGGATCTCGACGCAGGCGGGGCATTGGCCGCAAGGCTCGGCGGTGGGCCCACGCTCGCAGTTGAGGCATCGCGCCAGGATGCGGGCCGCGGTCGTCTTGCCAACCCCGCGGATCCCGGCGAACAGGAAGGCGTGCGCAATCCGGCCGGTCTTGAGCGCCTGGACCAGCGTGCGCGTAACCTGCTCCTGACCGACCAGTTCACTGAACCGCTCGGGGCGCCACTTGCGGGCGATCACCAGATGGGACGACGACTCCGCAGTCATTGCAGCCGCTCAGCCGGGAGCTGCCCGTCGAATGATAGCTAGGCACCCCTGCGGCACAGGGAGTCAGCCGGTACCGTTGCTTCCTTCCGGACCTGGCGGGGTTCGCGGCCTTCCCTTGCGCAGGACCCAGCTATCAGCGGCAGGCAGCTCACGCCGAAAATACGCCCCAACGTGGGCGCGCGCTCCATTAAATTAGCACAGGCGGCCGCATGCAACTGCCGTCCGAGCGATTTTCCCCGAGTCGGCGCAGCTCTCGGCGCAAGGATTTGACAAACGAGCCACGCTGCGTGAGCATGCCACTGCCGGGGCGAACGGCCGGGCGCCTGGAGCCGGTCGGCTCGTCAGGGCCGCAATTCAAAAAAGACCAACTGGCTCGGGTTTTTACCGCGATGAAACTTGCGACTTTTCGCTTCAGGAATCGACCTCCACGGCTTGGCGCCCTGCTGGACACCCGCATCGCCGACCTCAATGCCGCCTACCGGGAGCTTCTCGCGCATCGCAAAGCTCCCCGCGCAGACGCCATGGCAGACGCTCTTGTGCCCGCGGGCGTAGTGGGCCTTCTTGAAGGCGGCGCGCGTTCGGCCGCCGCCGCTCGCGAGGCGCTGGAGTTCGTAAAACAGATGGATCCGGCAGAGGCGCAAGCACGCTCGCTCGCCTATCCGTCTGCAGACGTGCGCCTGACGGCGGCGGTGCCCAACCCGCACAAGTTTTTGCTCGTCGGCCTCAACTACCGCGACCATGCCGAAGAGACCGGCGGCAAGATACCGGATCATCCGGCGATCTTCACGAAGCTCCCCGACTGCATCATCGGGCCCGGCGATCCGATACGGATTCCGAAGGTTTCGCACATGATCGACTACGAGGGTGAGTTCGCCTTCGTGATAGGACGGCGATGCCGCGGCGTGAGCCGGGATACCGCTCTCGAATATGTCGCCGGCTACACGATCGTCAATGACGTGAGCTGCCGCGACTACCAGCGGCATACCTCGCAATGGACGATGGGCAAGAACTTCGACACCTCCGGGCCGATGGGCCCCCATCTGGTGCTCAAAGACGAAGTGCCCGATCCGGCAGCGCTCGATATTTCGCTGCGTCTAAACGGCGAGGCGATGCAGCACTCGAATACGCGCAACCTGATTTTTGGCGTTGCACAGCTCGTCGAATACATTTCAGGTTTGCTGACGCTCGAGCCCGGCGACGTGGTATCGACCGGCACGCCGGGCGGGGTCGGTTTCGTGCGCAAGCCGCCGGTCTTCCTGAAGGCCGGCGACCGGGTGAGAATCGAGGTCGAGAAGGTCGGCGTGCTGGAAAACCCGGTCGAGGGACCGTAGGCGCCTGCTGTTCCTGACAGCCGGGAGAGACTCGCCGGTCTAACGCTGGCAATGAGCGACACGCTCAAGGTTGCGCTGGTGCAGAAGCGCTGCGGGCCGCGCTCCGAGGATAACCTGGAAAGCGCGGTCGCAGCGGTGGACGCGGCGGCCCGATCGGGCGCGCAGGTGCTCTGCCTTCCGGAACTCTTTCGCGCGCCCTACCCGTGCCAGAGCGAAGACGTGGCGCGCTTCGATCTGGCCGAGCCGGTTCCCGGGCCGAGTACCGAAGAGCTGGGTGCCGCGGCAGCGCGCAACCGGATGGTGATCATTGCCTCGCTCTTCGAACGACGGGCGCCAGGGCTTTGCCATAACAGCGCCGTAATTCTGGACGCCGACGGCAAAATCGCCGGCCTCTA
>JAJYVB010000141.1 GCA_021792265.1 Deltaproteobacteria bacterium
CGGCGTTTGTCCTGTCGGCCGCCTTCTTTGCGTCCTACGCGCTTTACCACTACCACGTCGGCGAGGTGCACTTTACCGGCCGGGGATGGGTGCGGCCGGTGTACTTCACGATCTTAATTTCGCATGTCAGCCTTGCGCTTGTGATTGTGCCGCTGGTCCTCGTGACACTTGCACGCGCCCTTGGCGGCCGCTTTCATGCCCATCGCGCAATCGCTCGCGTGGCCTGGCCGCTGTGGATTTACGTTTCGGTAACCGGCGTGATTGTCTACCTTTTGCTCTATCAGCTTTATACGCCGCGGTTTCCGAACTGAGTCGTGCGCGCCCTGCCTGAAGAGCCGGGACGCGACCCGAAGATGAAGCCGGCCTGGCCTAACGCGCGCCTTTTCAGCGCTCGGCGATCAGCCCTGAGCGGTAGGAACGGTAGAACGGCGCCCAATTGAGCCGCAGGCGAGCCCGTGCATTCGAGACGCGAAACGACGCAAGCGGCGGTTGCAGCGCCGGGTCGGCCGTGACGGGCGCCTGACCTTCAAGTGCGGCTATGTGCTGAAACAGCTCGCCCCAGGTTACGGGAGCGTCGTCAACGATCGCGAGCGTCTCGCCTTGGATACCGGCCCGTGCTGCCAACACCGCTGCGGCGGCCATGTCGCTGACGTGCACAAGGGAGACGAATGCTTCGCCGTCGCCCGGGATGCGCAGCTCGCCCCGGCGCGCCTGCTCCCGCCAGGCTGCGTCCAGCCCGGTACCAGGTCCGTAAAACCAGCCGCCGCGCAGGATGCACCAATCAAGGCCCGAGTCGCGAACAATCGCTTCCATGTCGGCGGCGGAGCGGAGATTTGGAGCCGCCGTGACGGGCGCCGATTCGTCGGTAAGCGCCGCACCTTGTCCTGCCTGGAGCATGGCGACGCTCTGCTGCACGTAATGCCGGACGCCAGCCGTGCGGCAGGCCTGTATCAGGTTTACGGTCCCTTCGCGCCGAATTCGGTCGTTAACCGACCAGTCGGGGGCGCGCCGGTCGCGCGGGATGGCGGTAGCCAGATGGAGAGCAACATCGCATCCGGCCAGCAAAGGGGCGAGTGTTGCGCCGGCCAGAATGTCGCCCACGGAAGCCTCGGCGCCCAGCCTCCTCATTAGTGCCAGATGCCGCTCCGAGCGGACCAGTGCACGAACCTCGAAGCCGGCCTCCAGCAGCCGGGGCACCACGTTCAGACCCAGAACGCCGGTTGCTCCAGCCACCGCTATCCGTTTTTGTCTTTGCGTCATGCAAGCGTCCTCGGCAACTGAATGAGCTGCTTGCGCAGCGTCGTAGCCGCGTCCTCACAGGTTCTCTGGCGCGCGGTCAGAGGCGCGCGCCGATGCCAGCCGCCTCGATTCACATCGGTCGGGCTCCAAGCCGTAACCGTCTACTCAATAGTTGAAAGTACGCGTCAAAGACAAGCCGCTTGCCGGCACGATAACTCTTCTTGAAAGAGCACAAAATGCAGCCGTATACTTGCGCCCGAAAGTACCGGCTAATAGACGCGGCGACCGCGGCTTCGGCGGTCCCGAGTGCGAGCTAACTGTTCATGGCGAGGCGTTGCTCTCGGGTAGTCTCGCGCCGCAGGTACGAACCTTTGCCCCGGTTCCAGGAGGACCAACGGATGCCCGATCGCGATTTCTTCAACCTTCGAGATGCCGTCCAGCTTCTGGAGTCGCGGGGTGAACTGGCCACAGTCAGCGGCAGGATCCACTGGGACGTCGAGTTGGGTGCTCTCTGCCGCGAAGTCTACCGCCGAAAAGGACCGGCGCTGCTCTTTTCCAATATCCAGGATTACCCGGCTGAAACGGCTCGATGCAGCCAGCTCGTCTCCGGGTTGTTCGCCAGCATGCGCCGGGTTTCACTGCTCCTGGGCTTCGACGATGTCCAGCCCAACAAGCGGCTGGTCGAGTACGTGCTCGAACGCAACGATATGCGCATTGCGCCGCGGATTGTCGAGAGCGGCCCGGTGCATAAGCACGTTATAACCGGCAAGGACATCGACCTGCTCGAGTTCCCGGTTCCGCGCTGGCACTTTCTCGACGCCGGCCGTTACATCGGCACGCTCGGCTGCGTCGTTACCAAGGACCCGGAGACGCAGCAGCTTAACGTGGGAATTTATCGCGGAATGGTCGTCGATCGCGATCGGATCGCGGTGCTGATAATCAGCTCGCAGAGCTGGGAGATTTTTAGGGAAAAGTACCGAGCCCGCAATGAGCCCGTACCGATGGCATGGGTGTTCGGCTGGGACCCAATTATGGAGTTCATCGCCGGAACCACTTTCCCAAACGGGGTTTGCGAGTACGAGGTGATGGGCGCCTATCGGGGGCGCCCGGTGCCGCTGGTCAAATGCAAGACCGTCGACCTGCTGGTTCCTGCCGACGCGGAAATGGTGGTTGAAGGTTACCTATCGCTGGACCCGTCAACCTTCGCGCTGGAGGGCCCCTTCGGCGAAGTAACCGGCTACGCGAGCGATGTTCCGACGATGCGGCCGGCGATGAAAGTCACCGCCATTACGCATCGCGACGATCCGCTCTTTCGCGCCACCGCGGCTGCCGGGCTGCCCAACGCTCCCAGCGAGTTCGGCTACGTGATCGCGATTCAGCGCGCAGCCATCGCGTGGAACGTTCTGCGCAACGCGGGCATCCCCGGGATCCTTAACGTCTGCGTGCAGCCGATTAGCAACGGCACGACGGTAATTGTGCAGATCAAAAAGACTTACGAAGGGCAGCCCAAGCAGATCGCGGCCGCGCTCTGGGGCTCACTCACCTGCAAGTCGGTTTACAAAATCGTGATTGTCGTCGACGACGACATCGATCCTACCAGCTACGAGGCGGTTGACTGGGCGATCAACTATCGAGTCGATCCCGGATCGGACGATCTGGGCGTTTTCCGCAGCACCATCGGATGGGCGCTCGATCCGAGCGCGCCGCTGGAGAATCGCCAGCCCTCGGAACTTGGTATCGCCCTGGGCAACCGCCTGCTGATCGACGCCACCAAGACGTGGCGTTTTCCACGCCGGGCCGAATGGAACAACGAAAAGTTCCCACCGGTGAGCATCAACCGTCCCGAGGACATCGAACTGATGAAACGGCGCTGGGAGGAATATCGCATCAAGAACTGGGACGAGAAGTTTTAGCAGGATGGCGCGCGGCGTGGGCTGATGGCGGCGCGCCAAGGACGCTGGATCGCCTGCCGGCAGGAGATCCGCTTGCCGGACTCGATTGTGTAAAAGATGACTACCGCCGGCGCTTCAGAAGACGCAACCAACGGCATCGATGGCACGTCGGGCGCGGTGTCGATGCGCTTCGAAGTCCCGCCCGTTAGCGCTGCGGATGCGCCCGGCGAGCCGGCGGGCGAGTCTGTGGCCGCGGACTTCGAGCCGCGAACTGGACGGCGTGCAAAGCGCAGCGTTCCGGGATTGCTGCTTCTCGCCCTGGCTGTCTCCCTTGGCGCTCATGGCGCCGCGATCGCGGGCCTGGTCTGGATCATAAAGCATGTGCGCAGCCGGCCGCCTTTGGTGCGATACATGGTCGTCGCCATGGTGGATCTCGGTAGTGGGAGCGCGATGCCTGGCGGAGGAACTGCGACGCGGTCCGGCAATATGGCGCGCAGCCGCTCGAATGCTCCTGGTTCAGCGGCCGTGACGCCGGGGGCTACTTCTCGCAGCCAGCAGCCGCATCGGTACAAAGCCGCGCGCAACTGGAAATCGCATCGGAGAAGGCTGAAACCGGCGCAGGCAAACGCGGTACGATCGGTACCGACGTCCGCCAGGTCTTCCAGCGAAGCGACGAAGGGCAGTGTCACCGCGTTAATGGCGCCAACGGATGCCTTAAAAACCAGCTCGCACTCCGAGCGTACGTCGAAGACCCGCGATAGCGCGACGGCTACGGGAACGATTGCCAAAGCGGCGCCGTTTGGGAACACCGGTTCAAGGGGCGGCGCCGATGCGAAGGGCTCGGCGGATATTACAGGCTCCCGCGGTGGCGGCGCCGGCAAGGCGGGCGCTGGTTCGGAGGGCGCGCCCGGTGGGGGCGGGTTTGCCGTGGCGCAGTACGCTTCTAATCCAAGACCCGCTTATCCTGAGGAGGCGAGGCGAGCCGGTCAGCAGGGTACGGTTTTGCTTCGCGTCCTGGTCGGCACAGATGGGTCCCCTTGGAAGGTCGAGATCGCCCGTTCTTGCGGGTTCACGATCCTTGACCGTGCGGCGGCCGACGCCGTGCGCGAACGCTGGCGCTTCAGGCCGGCGTCGGCAGGTACGGGTGCGGTTCAGAGCTGGGTACTGGTGCCTATTCGGTTTAGGCTCAACAACAACGGAGAATAATGGACTTAAGCCGGGCGCCGGCTAGAGGTGGGAATTAAATTGAAAGCACAAATTCAGAACGACCTCAAAGCGGCGATGAAGAGCCGCGACAATCTGCGCACGATGACGCTGCGCGGCGTGCTCACGGCGGTCACGCTTCTTGAAAAAGACCTGCGGCGCGAAGCCAACCAGGATGAGATCCTGCAAGTGATAAAACGCGAGCGTGGGCGCAGGGACGAAGCGCTCGAATTCGCCCGCCAGGCAGGGCGCCAGGACCTGATCGAACAGAATGAAACGGAGGCGGGGATTCTCGATTCCTATCTTCCTGCGGCGCTCACCGCCGACGAACTCGCGGCCGCGATCGCCGAGCAGCTCGCCGCCGGTGCCAGCCAAATGGGGCCGGTGATGAAGGCGCTGCGCGAACGTTACGGGGCGCGCCTCGACGGTAAACTTGCCAGCGAGATGGTGCGCCAAGCTTTGGCAGCAAAGAGCGGTTAGGGTACCGGCTCAAGCGGCGCGGCAGCTTCTAATGTCGCCACAAGCCTTGCGGTCGGCGCCGGTTTGGGATCAGATGGAAGCAGGAGGCGCGCAGCCGGCCACGGCAACGCGCGCATTCGGAGGTGAGGCGATGCCAGCGGTGCGGGACGGAGATCGCGTGGTGATAATCGACCGTAAACTCTTTCGCGACGACAATACCCGGGTTTTCGTCGGCGTTGTGGAGGAGTACGACGACGGCGTGGTGCGGGCGCGGGGCTACGGTTTCCACGTCAGCCCCTACGAAGTGGCGGGGACGGAACGCCACGGCGAGGAGCGGCTGCGGGTAGTGGCGCTCAGCGGCAACGATCACTTCTACATGCTGCCGCGCGAAACCGATATCGCGAAGCTTCAGCTCAAGCGCTCGCCCAAGTCGCTTGTCCTTACCGACAACGTGGCTTTGACCGTCGACCTGAGCGAATGGCTGCTGCGCGCCTGAGCTTCGGTAGCAAGCGAGCTCGGCCTTCCGCGGCAAGCCGCCACGCTCGCCAAGCTTTACGTGCGCCAGTTCAAGTCTCCGCCTGACGATGCCTTTGCGGCGGCTGAAACTTTTGCGTGCGGCGGCAGTAACGATTTTCGTCGCGCTGCCGGTCTTCGCGCGGATGTCCTTTGCGCAGGCGCCAACCGGCGAGCCTAACGCTTCGCCCACACCTGCCGCGCAAGAAACGACGACGGTCCCGCCAATCGGGCTGCGGGCTATGCCGGGCTACGGCAGCGTCCCGCTGACGGTGGGCTTTGCGGTCCTCGCGCTGGGCAGCGGGCAGCCCGATTTCGCCGCGTATCATTGGAACTTCGGCGACGGTTCGGTCTCGGCGCTGCCGCCCGAGATGATCTCCCACACCTATAAAAAACCGGGAACCTACATCGTGACATTTACCGGCATTACTCGGGACGGCCGATTGGCGACGGCGCTGGCTAGCGTCACCGCAGTACCGTCGCAGCCGATACCGTAACGAAAGGCGGCGTGTTGGCCCCGGGCGGGTTCGAAACCGGCGCGCTCAAGCCCCGTGTGTTGGCTCGACGGGATATCCCGCAGCGCACCAGGCGTCATATCCGCCGCGCATCGCCTTGACGTCCTTGAATCCAGCCTGCATGAGGAGCCGCGCCGCACGGGCGCTCGTTGCCTCGTGCAGTCAGGTGCAGTAGGTGACGACCGACTTTCCCGGCTCAAGCGCCGCCAACCATCCGGTGAGGTCGTTGGGGCGCGCCCGAATAGCGCCTGCTATCCGGCCAGAGTTCACGTTCTTGCTCACGTCGATAATGAGCGCGCGCCCTTCCTCAGCCAGCCGTTTTGCTTCGGCGGGCTCGATACGTTCGACGTTGTCCGGCAGCGCGCGGGCGGGTTCTTGGGCCGGTTGAGTGGGCAGGTAGCACTCGCGGCACTGCGGCAACATCTTTTCGTAATTCTGAAACAGTGCAGCATTCTCGCGCAGCCGCGCTTCGCGGACCAACGGCTCGATCCGCTGCCAGAGCGCGATCGCATAGACCCCGATAGTGGGCAGGATGTCGTCGCGGCTGATCAGTTTGTGGCAAACGAGATTGCCCACGCGATCGTAAAAACCGCCCACGCGATGAAGCGCTCGCTCCGCTTTTTCCCCGCGCCCCAGCGCGACGAATTCGTCCCAGGTTGCCGCGTTAAATTTGTGGAGCAGGAACAACTGGTCATCCTGGAAATCGGGACTTTGCCAGATCTCGAACAAGTGGGCCGTGATGGAGAAATAGCGGTCCAGCGCCGCCTGGCGCATCTGGACAACCACGAAGACGGTTCCGGCGACGATCGCTATCGCCGAGACGATTGTCGCAATCGACGCGTCAACCGCCCAGTTTCCAAGCATTGGCGTTCCCCAAAACGGCCCTCCGCCGGGAACAGCCCGGCCGCGATTTTCTATAGCCGATAGAACCTGCGCGCGTTACCGCCGAGGATCGCCGCTTTTTCGTCCCGCGACAGCTCCGCTTCTTCGAGCGTCTCGTTGATTTCGCGCTGCACGTCCTCGGCGCCCGCTTCATGCGGATAGTCCGACGAAAAGGCAAGAAACTGCACGCCGATGTCCTTTGCCAAATAGCTGATTGCGCGATCGTTACCCTCGCATCCGACCAGTATCCGCTCGTTTTCGAAATGCTCTCTTACGGAGTTCGCCTTGAAGAAGATCTGATCCCGCTTCATCCGTTCGAGTACGAGCAACACCCACTCGACTCCTCCCTCGAGGAAGGCGAAACGGACCGGATAACGCTCCATCGCTCCCTCATACGCCAGCGTGAGAAAGCCGTACATCAATGCGACCGGATGGTGAACAATATGAGAGGCAACGAAGCTAGTGAAATTGTCGATGCCCAGGCCGCGGTTGGAGCCGCCGTGCAATGCAATCACGCAGTCCAGATCGGCGGCTTCCTTGTAAACCGGCCAGAAGTATTCGTTGCCGGCGGGAAGCGGCAATCCGGTGGAAGTCACCATCGCGCCCGGCAGGCCAAGTTCCTTGACGGCGCGCCGCAGCTCGGCCGCCGCGTCGGCCGGAAACTGCATTGGAATCAAAGCCATCGGATGAAGCCGGCGATCGGCGCGCTGGTAGCGCTCGGCCACGTAGTCATTGTAAGCGCGGCAGAGCGCTACCGCGTAAGGCCGCATGCGAAGCGTACCGATCGCCAGGCCCTCGCTGGTGAACAGAATCGAATGTTCGAAGCCGACCCGGTCGGCAAGCTGCGACCAGTCCTCGGCCGAGCCGAGGCGATGGCCGCTTGCTGTGTGCCATGAGCGGTAGACGGGAACGTTTTCCAGGAAGTGATGAATCCCGTCCAGTGCCGGAAAGGGACCGATACTGGTGGCGAAGGCGCGATGGGTGGCAAAAAAAGCGTGGAAGTCAGGATTCATAAACCCTTTGAGTTCTTCCAGGGACTCGACGATGTGACCGTCACAGTCGATTAAAGAAACCCGTGGATCAGGCATAATGGTTCGCCTCGTGCGATCGGCTGCGCGAGCTCCGGCCGGCCAATGGTTTTTGGAAAACAGGCCCTCTTTATCCGATCTCGCTCTATAGCACACTCTTGAGTGCAAAGGGCAAGCGCGCCGGGAGTTTTTCAGCGTTCGGTTCGGGCGAGGGGGCGTTATCAGGTTGGCGAAAAAGGGCTATTCATAACCTTCCTCCCTCACTGCAATCTCTCCGGGACCAAGACTCAAAATTCGCGGCTTCCCGGCGCCCCATTAGAACTTTTCCTTGAACGGCCGCAGTTCGGCCTCCATGCTCCAGGCGCTGCGATCCTGGTGCGCGAAGTACCAATACGCCTCCGCGATGGCGTCGGGCTTGAGCATGTCCTGCTCGGCTATCTGCTTTGGACGCTCGCGGCCCGGGATGTCGATCATGCCGTCGATATTGACGTAAACGCAGTGGATGCCGCGCGGGCCGAGGTCGCGAGCCAACGATTGGGCGAGGCCACGCAACGCAAATTTGGCGGGACCGAAGGCCGCTGAGCGCGCACCGGCCTTGACGCCGGCCGTCGCGCCCGTAAACAGCATCGCGCCGTGCCCCCGCTCGAGCATCGCGCCCACCGCCTGCTTTGCGCATACGAAGGCGCCGAGTGCGTTGATCCGCCATGCGCTTTCGAACTGAGCCTCACTGATGGCCGCGAGATTGCCCCAAGCGGCAGATCCGGCGTTGTAGAGCTATACGTCT
>JAJYVB010000142.1 GCA_021792265.1 Deltaproteobacteria bacterium
GGTTGCGTCGCCAGTGCTCGTAGTCAAACGGGTAACGCGCGGCGATTTCCTCGGCGGTCAACCCCTCGAAAAGTCCGAAGTCAATTTCAGTGAATTCCTCGATGATTGTTATCGCTGCGCCGTCGCCCGCGATAATTCGCGCCGACTCGCGGGCGCGTATCAATGGGCTGGCGAAGATAAGCGCCAGGTGATTGATTCCGTAACGTTGTGACAGGGCGTTGCGCACCAGGTGCATGGCGGCGCGTCCGGCTTCCGAAAGCGCGACATCGGTGCGGCCGTAATAGCGGATACTGGAGTTGCCCGTCGTCTCGCCATGACGAACGAGTACCAGGCGCCGCTCGCTCATTCGAAAAGCGGGTTCATCACGAGCCCGGTCGTCAGCTTGGGATAAAAGTAGGTCGACTTCTCGGGCATCGTGGCCCCGGCCTGCGCGGCGCTCTCGACTTCA
Organism: Deltaproteobacteria bacterium; assembly: GCA_021792265.1. GTDB lineage: Bacteria > Desulfobacterota > Binatia > Binatales > Binataceae > JAJYVB01. The sequence continues at coordinate 449 of JAJYVB010000142.1, forward strand.
GCGATCGAGGGCGGATTGACGAGAAAACCGCCGGCGGCCTCGCCCGACGCCACCTGCTCAAGCGCGCCGTCCGCATCGGTTGTGTACTGCACGGCATGTCCGGCGCTCACCTCGCCAGCGGGCAGCTTCAGGAGCCGTTCAAACACCAGTCCATGAAGTATCGACACGTCGAGCGCGCGCACGGCGGCCGGAATATGTGCCAGGAGCGAAGCAGCCGCGCCGGGCCGGGCAACCCGCAGGATCATCCGGCTCGCGACACCGCGCAGAGCGACGCCGAGTGCTCCTTTTCCGAGGCCAAGCAGCCGGGCCAGAAACGCCGGCTTGTCGGCCGCGGCAAACTCCTCGATCTCGAAAAACTCCTCAGCATTGCGCTTAAAAGCGCTCAACTCTTCAGTCCCGAATGGCCGCGTCACGACCCGATGGGTTGGCAGGATGACCAGGCCGGGATCGTCGCAGGCAACCAGCGCGGCCATGATGTAATCGAACGATTCCAGCTCCCCCTGTCCCGAATTCTGAGCGTGGCGGTGTCGCGCGTACTCGAGAGCAGTTTCGTAGCGATGGTGGCCGTCGGCTATCAGGATGGGTGCTTCAGCAAGCGCCGTCTGCACCAGGCCGATATCGCGCGAGTCGGCGACGGGCCAGAGCCGGTTTCTGACTTCAAGGTCGTCAACAATGTCAGCAATGGGTAATTGGCGCGTGAGCCGTTCGCGGAGCGCGTCAAGCTCGGGATACGAGCCCCGATAGAGTCCGAAAACCGGGCTGATATTGGTTTGGGTCGCAGCGAGCAGGCGCAGGCGGTCTTCCTTGGGTGCCGGAAACGTCCGCTCATGAGGCATGATGCTTCCGTGGCCGAACGGCTCCAGGCGAAGGCGGACGACGAGGCTGCTGCGCGTGAAGCTACCGCCGCTACGGACCGTGAATTGCTGCGTGTAAAGGTAAATGGCAGCAGCGGAAGTGCGCTTGAGCGCGCCGCGTCTGAGCCAGTCCGTCAGGGTTGCGGCTGCGGAGCCGTAGCGGTCGGAGTCGCGGGCGAGCTCAAGCCGAACGACGTTGTAAGGGCTTCGACGGTAAAGCTCGTCTTGGAGGGCTGGCGCAATGAGATCGTAGGGGGGAGCGATCACGCGGCTCAGGCCGCCGCTGACTGACGGATCGAAGAGCAGCGCGCGAAACGGTTCGATGCGGTGGGTAAGAGGATTCACGTGCGTTTGGCTGCCTGCCGTTCCCGTTACAAAGCACGCTGCGAGAGTGCCAGGGTGATTTCCTGCGCGGAGATGGCTCCAGGGCGCAGAATCGTGAAGCCTTGCTCATCCGCCCTGACCAGGGTGCTCGAAGATTGTGCCGAAAGCCTCCCGCCATCGACGAAGACACTGAGGTGTGCGCCGAAGTATGCCTTGGCCTCGGTAATGTCGCGCGCCGGCGGCAGGCTGGCAGGATTGGCACTGGTTGCCGTAATCGGTTTTCGAAAAGCAGCGGCGAGTGCGCGTGCCAACGGATGGGAAGAAACGCGCACCGCGACGCCGCCTCCGGGACCGATGAGCGCGCGCGGAAGTCCCGATCGCGCCGGCAACACGAGGGTCAGCGCTCCGGGCCAAAAGCGTTCGGCAAGAAGCCGCGCTCGCGGCGTCACCTCTCGGGCAAGGGCGAAAGCTGAGTCCTGGTCGTGAACGATAAGTCCGACCGGCTTGTCCGCTTCCCGCGCCTTCAGAGCAAAAAGCCGGTCCAGCGCTTCAATTGAAAGCGCGTCAACTCCCATGCCATACCAGGTTTCCGTCGGATAGACGACGACTTGACCCGAGCGCAAAGCCGCCAGCGCCCGAGCGATGTCCGCCTCATACTCGAGCCCGCAGCTTGGTACGGTAGCGTGTGTATTCGGGGTCATCCGTTGTTGGAAATTCGGCCTCCTATGAACCGTGCGCGGCGCCGGTCACAGGCTGCACGCCGCACTGCAGCGCTCGCCTGCCGATATCGCGGCGCAAGTGTTTGCCCTCGAATTCGATCATGTCGGCCGCTTCGTAAGCGGTAGCGATCGCGTCGTGCAGCTCAGCCGCGCCGGCAGTAACCGCAAGCACGCGCCCGCCTGCGGTCAGCAGTTGCCCTCCGGCAAGCGCCGTTCCGGCATGAAAAATCTTCAACCGCACGCGCTTTAGCGCCCATCCGACCTTGGCCGCCGACGGATCGGACCCCTCTATCCGCTCCAATCCTCGTATCGGCAGGCCGGTGCGATATTTGTCAGGATAGCCGCCCGAGGTGAGCACCACGGTCGCGGCCGACCGGGGCGAAATTCCAAAAGAGCGCTCGGTGAGCCGTCCTTCGGCTACTTGAAGCAGCGTCTCCGCCAAGTCACCCTCGAAACGCATCATCAAAGATTCGCACTCCGGGTCGCCGAATCGCACGTTGAACTCGAGTACGTTCAGCCGCTCGCCGCTGACCATCAGCCCCGCAAACAAAACGCCCCGAAACGGCGTGCCGCGCTCGCTCATCGCCGCCAGCGTCGGGTTTATCACCTCACGCATAACGCGGTCTTCGAGGTCGCGGCCGAACTGGGGCACCGGTGAATAGGCGCCCATCCCACCCGTGTTCGGCCCATGGTCGCCGTCATAAATGGCCTTGTGGTCCTGCACGATTCCCAGCGGCAGGGCCCGTTCGCCGTCGCAGAGCGCGAAGAAGGAAAGTTCCTCGCCTTTAAGCCGCTCTTCGATAACGAGGCGGCTCCCTGCCGCGCCGAAGCGGTGCTCGTCCATCGCTCTGGCAACCGCGTCGAGAGCCTGTTCCCGGTCCTCGCAGATGGCCACTCCTTTGCCCATCGCAAGGCCATCCGCTTTGACGACCAATGCCGTGCGTCGCGCCAGCACGTAATCGCGGGCCGCCGCCGAATCGTCGAAGCTTTCACCCTCGGCCATTGGCACGCCCGCCTGACGCATCACAAGCCGGGCAAAGCTCTTGCTCCCTTCGAGCGTGGCGGCCGCCTTGCTTGGTCCGAATATCCTGAGTCCGTAGCGCTCGAATTCGTCAACGATCCCGTCGACCAACGGTTGCTCGGGTCCGACGACGCAAAGGTCGATGCGCTCTTGCTGGGCAAAGCACCTGAGCCCTTCAATCTCGCCGGCCGCTATTGGTACCGTTGCGGCGATCTGGGCCGTGCCAGGATTTCCCTCGGCGCAAAAAAGCTCGCTTACGCTGGGACTCTGGGCAAGGCGCCAGCAAAGCGCATGCTCGCGGCCTCCCTTGCCGACCACCAGTACCTTCATGGGCGCCTGCAGCTCAATGACGGAAGTGCCGGACCCCGGTGAACACCATCGCTAGCCCGAACTGGTCGGCCGTCGCGATGGCCTCTTGGTCTCGAAGCGCGCCGCCGGGCTGTGCGATAGCCGTGGCGCCGGCTTCTGCAGCAAGGCGCGGCCCGTCGGGAAACGGGAACATAGCCTCTGACACCAGGACGGAGCCTTGGAGCGAGACTCCCAGGCGCGCCGCCTTTTCCCGCGCAGCGTACACCGGGTCGATTCGCGAGGTTGCGCCGCCGCCCACGGCCAACGTCCTATCCGCAGTGACGAAAGCGATCGCGTTCGACTTCACGTGCTTGCAGACCCGGATGCCGAAATCCATCGCGGCCAACTCCCCCGCAGTTGGGGCGCGGCGCGTAACCACCTTGGCTCGGCACGGATCTTCCAGGCTCAAATCGGGCGTTTGTACCAGGATTCCACCTACGACGGTGCGCACGTCCAACGCGTCGCGCCGAAGCGCGTCGCGATTACAGCGTATCACACGGCGGTTTTTCTTTCTGCGCAGCAGCTCGAGGACATCGGCGGGGAATTCGGGCGCAATCAGTACCTCAGTGAAGAGTGGGTCGACCGTCTTGGCGAACTCGAGGTCCCAGGGAAGATTGGAGATTACGATTCCGCCGAAAGGTGAGTCGGGGTCCGTCGCGAACGCCCGGTGCCAGGCTTCGACGAGGGTGGCGCCGGTTGCCACCCCGCAGGGGGTGTTATGCTTGAGGATCGCGACGACCGGTTCCGAACGGTCGGAAAAATCGGCGATCAGGTTTATCGCCGAGCTTATATCGACCACATTGTTGAAGGACAGCTCGCGGCCGTGAAGTTGCTCGGCGACCTTCAGGAAATCACCGTAAAGCGCCCCCATCTGATGAGGGTTCTCGCCGTAACGCAAGCGTTGGGCCAGCCCCAGGCTGAGGCTGAAGGTATCGCCCAGGACGCCGTCGGTTTCGCCTGTGGCCGTCAGATAGTTGGAAATGGCACAATCGTAGGCGGTCACCCTTGCGAAAGCCTTGCGCGCCAAACGCCATCGGGTGTCGGCGCAAAGCACGCCGCCGTTGGCGTTGAGCTCGCTGGCGATGGCGCCGTAATCGGCCGGATCACTCACCACCGCAACATGCGCGTAGTTTTTTGCCGCGGCGCGTACCAGCGTTGGCCCGCCTATATCGATGTTCTCGATAGCGTCCTCGAGGCTTGCTCCGGGTCGGGCGGTCGTTTGCTCGAAGGGATAAAAGTTCACCACCACGAGATCGATGGGTTCGATCGCGTGGTGGGTCAACTCGGCGCGATGGGAGGCGAGGTCGCGACGGGCCAGTATGGCGCCGTGAATTCTGGGATGAAGGGTTTTCACCCGGCCGTCGAGGATTTCGGGAAATCCGGTGAAATCCTCGACCGAGCGCACCGGGATGCCGGCTGATTGGAGTGCGGCGCGCGTGCCTCCAGTCGAAATCAGCTCGACGCCCAACGCAGCGAGCCGGCGCGCAAAATCTTCGAGGCCGCTTTTGTCCGATACTCCGAGCAGCGCGCGTTTTATCGGCAATTTGTCCGGACTCATGGTCACCTACTCGTGAAAGACTCGGGGCACGCGCTTGCCGACCGTACAAAGCATCTCGTAGGAGATCGTCTGCACCAGCCGCGCCACGTCGTTGACACTTATCACTTCCTCGCCGGCTCGGCCCCATAAAACCGCTTCGTCGCCGACACTAGCTTCCGGCACGTCAGTCAAGTCCACCATCGTCAAATCCATGCATACGGCGCCGACCACCGGGGCGCGGCGTCCACGAACGAGCACCTGGCCCCCGTGCTGAAGACCACGCCGGTACCCGTCGGCGTAACCGACGGCCAGGATGCCGATTACGCTGGGGCGCGAGGTAACGAACGTATGGCCATAACTGACGCCGGCGCCCGCCGGAAGCCGCTTTAGCTGAACTACCGCAGTGCGGAAGGTCATCACCGGGCGCAGGTCGAGCGCTTCACTCACCGCGGGCACCGGCGGAAGGCCGTAGAGTGTAAGCCCCGGACGAACGAGGTTGAAGTGCGAGTCTGCGCGCAGCGCGATGGCCGCGGAATTGGCCAGGTGCGCATAGTGCGTGCGGAAGCCCTGCGCTTCAAGGGAGCCCAGCGCGTCGGTGAATACCCTTAGCTGCATGTCAGTCACTGGGCTTTTAGGATCGCCGGCGTTGGCCAACAGGGTGCTTACGCCCTCCAGGCGCAGATGCGGCGACCGGGCCAACTCAGCCATCGCCTTATCAAGCTCCTCGGGACGCACTCCAAGCCGTCCCGCACCGCTGTCGATCTTCAGGTGGACGGCAAAATCTTCAGCGGAAGCGATGTCGGACGCCGCGGCTTCCATAGCCCGAATCGACCCGAGATCGAAAAGCATCGGCGTAAGGTGAAGCCGGACAATTTCCCGAGCCTCGCCTGAGACGAACCCGCCCAGCAGAAAAATTCGCCCGTCCAGTCCCGCTTCGCGAAGCTCGCGCCCTTCGTCAACCGTCGCAACTCCGAAATGCCGGCATCCCTCGGCTGCCAGCGCCCGGCTAACTCCGAGCGCACCGTGTCCGTAGGCGTCAGCCTTGACCACGGCCATCACCTCGGCTGCGCGGGCACAGGCTTTCAGCGCGCGGTAATTCCACCTGAGCGCGGACAGGTCGATTTCGGCAACTGTCGGCCGTCCACTGAAGGTCATAATAGGCTCCCGCACATGATGCCAACCGAACGGCCGGTTATTCTAGCGTTGCGACGATTCGAATTGCACGATGCTTTGCGATGCCGCCGGCTGGTTTTTTGACAGGCGCGACAGGGCTTGATAAAAAAAGAGCAGGCTGGGGGTGTGCGCGAGGGCGCGCTGAGATATCCCGCAAGGGATGACCCCTTGAACCTGATCCGGGTCATGCCGGCGTAGGGAAGCCATGAGTCCGACCCACCTTTCAGAGCGAAGCGGCTATTTCGCGAAAACCTTGGGTCCGAGGCCGTGTGCGCGACGCTGGCAAACCTCAGCGGGTGCGTCGTTGCGGTGATAACGATTGAGCTTAACGGCGAGCCCTTCGAGCTCGATGCCGAGCAGCCGGTCAGCCGGCTGATCGAGCGGTTAGGGCTCAGGCCTGTTCGCATAGCCGTCGAGGTCAACCGCGAGGTCGTAACCAAGGCCGAATACCCTCGCACGCTCCTTCGGCATGGTGACAAGGTCGAAATAATCAACTTCGTTGGAGGCGGCTAGCGTGCGTGCATGCATCCGCCAGGGCCATAGAAAATGACGCAGGACACTCCATTCGAACTGGCGGGGAAGGTTTTCGGATCGCGGCTGATTGTCGGTACCGGCAAGTATCGCGATTTTGCCGAGACTCGCACCGCGGTTGAAGCGAGCGGCGCGGAAATCGTGACCGTTGCGGTTCGCCGCGTCAATATTACCGACCGTAGCCGCGAGAATCTGCTCGATTACCTCGATCCCAAACGTTACCAGATTTTGCCGAACACGGCCGGATGCTACACCGCAGAGGAGGCGATACGAACTTGCCGGCTCGCGCGCGAGGTCGGTATAGGCGACCTCGTCAAGCTTGAGGTAATCGGCGACCAGAAAACGCTTTTCCCCGACGTCGCCGCGACAATCGAGGCTTCCAAGGTGCTGGTCAAGGAAGGGTTCAAGGTGATGCCGTATGTCACCGACGACCCAGTAGCGTGCCTGCGGCTTGCTGAGATCGGATGCGTTGCGGTGATGCCGCTTGCGGCGCCGATCGGTTCGGGCTTGGGAATCCGCAATCCTTACAACCTGCGAATCATCCTCGAGCAGGCCAGGGTGCCGGTTATCGTGGATGCGGGAGTGGGCACGGCGTCTGACGCCGCCGAGGCGATGGAGTTCGGATGCGACGGCGTGCTGATGAACACCGCGATAGCGGGGGCGCGCGACCCGATCGCGATGGCGCGCGCGATGGGGCTCGCGGTCGAGGCGGGTCGAATGGCCTATCTGGCCGGCCGGATTGAGGCGCGCCTTTATGCGAGCGCTTCGAGTCCGCTTGCGGGTCTGATTCACTAAGCGCCGCGTGACGCTCAAGCGGCCCGTGCCATTTCGCCTTTACCTGATAACCGACCGCCGCCTGGCCGGGACCGGCGGGCTGCTTGAGGCGTGCGAGCGGGCACTCTCGGGTGCCGACGGCTTTCCTCCGGGTTCCGTAGCGCTTCAGCTTCGGGAGAAGGACTTGGGCGGGCGCGAGCTGTACGAGATGGCCGTGCCTTTATGCGAGGTCTGTCGGCGCCGTGGCGCTCTCTTCCTCGTTAATGATCGGCTCGATGTCGCGTTCACCGCGGACGCCGATGGAGCGCATCTGGCGGCCAACTCTTTCAGCGTGAAAGACGCGCGGCGCCTTCTGGGACCGCAGAGACTCATCGGCGTATCGGCTCATAATGTTGCCGAGCTTAAACGCGCGGCGGACGACGGCGCCGACTTTGCAGTTTTCGGCCCGGTCTTCGAACCGCTATCCAAGGGTTCCTGGGCGACGCCATGCGATGTTGCGGGATTCGCCGAAGCATGCCGCGCGGTCGCGCTGCCGCTCTACGCGCTCGGCGGAGTTACCGCCGAGCGCGTAGAGCCTCTGCTGGCAGCAGGAGCCGCCGGCGTCGGGGTCATCGGTGCAGTCTTCGGTTCCGGCGATCCGGCAGCAGCTACGCGCTCGCTGCTGCGTTCACTCTACAAATAGAAATCCACGGCGGCTCCTCCAGCGACCCGGCCTCCCTGCGGTAGCGCCGGAGGGCCTC
>JAJYVB010000143.1 GCA_021792265.1 Deltaproteobacteria bacterium
TGAGCCGGGCTACTTTTCAGTGGACTTCCTGGAATTCTACGGACGCATAAACCTGATGAAGGGCGCCGTGGTGATGGCCGACGGCTCCTCGACCGTGAGCCCTAGCTACGCCCGTGAGATTAGCACCGACCCCGATCTCGGCTTCGGTCTGGACGGCGTGTTACGGGCCAAGGGGGAAGGGTTCGTCGGAATCCTCAACGGCGCCGATTACAACGAGTGGGACCCAGCTCACGACAGTTTCATTCCGGCTCGTTACACTGCCACTCAGCTTTCGGGCAAAGCGACATGCAAACGGCGGCTCCTCGAGCGGATGGGGCTGGTCGGCGCAGAAAAGCTGCCGGTTGTGGGGATGGTGACGCGTCTCTCTCCGCAAAAGGGGACCGACCTACTGCAGGAAGTCTTGGAAGACCTGATGAAAGCCGGCCTCGCCTTGGCGATCCTGGGCAGCGGCGATCCGGAGGCCGAGCAGTTTCTGCGCTCCGCCAGCGAGCGGCACCCGAACCAGCTTGGCGTCGTCATTGGCTTCGATAATGCACTTGCCCATCAGATCCAAGCTGGCTCCGACCTGTTCCTGATGCCGTCGCGTTTCGAGCCGTGCGGCCTTACACAAATGTACGCGCTCAAGTACGGCACGATCCCCGTGGTCAGGGCCACCGGAGGCCTGCGCGATACGGTTAAGGAATTCGACCCGCGAACTGGCACTGGCAATGGTTTCGTTTTCGAGCGCTACGCCGCCAACGAAATGGCCGCGGCGCTTGGGCGCGCGGTTGCGCTTTACCGCCAACCCGTGCTGTGGCAACGGTTGGTGCAAAACGCCTTCGCCGCAGACTTCTCGTGGCAGCGCGACGCCTGCGAGTACCTGCGATGGTTCGAGCAGCTAAGCGCAAACCTCCAGGAACGACCGGCAGCAATCGCCGGGGCGCAGGCGTGACCACAGCGCCGGTCCTTGCTTACGCGGACGGCTCTTGCCTGGGAAACCCGGGGCCCGGTGGATGGGGCGTCGTAATAGTCAGGCCCTCGGGCGTTAACGAAGAGTTTTCGGGCTTCGAGGCACGGACAACCAATAATCGGATGGAAATCACGGCTGCGATCGAAGCCCTGAGGCACATCCCGCGCAACCTTCCGGCAACCCTCAGGAGCGACAGCCAATACCTGGTCAAGACCATCACAGATAACTGGCGCAGGAATGAGAACCGCGACCTGTGGGCTCTCCTAGACGAGGAACTTTCGGGCCGCCGGGTCAGTTTCGAGTGGGTGCGGGGCCATGCGGACGACCGACATAACCAGCGCGCCGACGAACTGGCACATGAGGCGGCCAACCGCGGTGGCAGTGCTCAAGGCCCGAGAAGCACCAGCGTTCGGGTCGGGACCGCCAAAGCGGAACTCATCAGCCAGCTTGCTTCCCTCCTCGAGCCGGACGAAAGGCTGGCGGAATGCATGGCCTGCGGCCGTGTGTTCGTGGCGCGCAACGCCGAGCCTGTCATGCCAGTAGCCTACTGCAGCGCTGCGCAATGCCAGCTAGTTGCGCGCAGGCAGCGCAGGCCTTCCTGAGAGGCCGCCGCCCGCAGCCCCGGCCCTACCATACCGACGGGATCAATCGGTCAGTCTCTCGCTGGTAGGCAAGATACTCGTCGCCGAAACGGCGTAAAAGCTCGGCTTCTTCAGCCATGATCCAACGGCCCATGGCAATGAAGCCGACAATGGCAGCTACCACAAAGACCAGAGGCGCCTCATACTCCAGCGGCCACCCGAGCATCACCAAAAACGTGCCGCCATACACCGGATGACGCACGTAACGGTAAAAGCCGTGCCGAATCACGGCCTTAGGTGCGCCGCCATCCGACGGCGCGAAGTAGCTGAACTGGACCCGCGCCCCCAGCGCCAGCCACAGGCCGAACAGTTCCACCAGTACGCCGAGCGCCATCGACCACCCGGAGGCCTCTCCACCGTAGATGTAAGTGCGTTCAAAAGGTGCAGCAGCGAACAGCAGCAGAACCGGCAAACCGCTCAGAAGCCGCGTGGCTCCCTCATCGACGACCGTGTACCCATTGCGAACGATAAGGTCGGAAAAAAGAAAAGCAGCAAAGGCGACCAGGTAGGCCAGTACGTACGGATGGTCGAGAAAATAGTCGCTTATCCCGAGCCCGAGCGCTATCGCACCGAGCAGGGCCGCGAGTAAGACAATGAGTTGGGCGGCCAGGGCCTCGCAGTGCGCACGAGAAGGCGCTGTTTCTACTGGCGGCCCCGTAAGCGGACCTGTCGGCGCAGCTTTTTCGGCTTTGATCTCTCCCTCGGTCACGGATGGCCCTACCAGGTTTTCCAAAACGACATCTGCCGATACCTTCTTCCTGCACCTTGTCTGTTACGTCGGACAGACGGCCAAGAAACGCAGTTTTTTGTTGCAGGGTGCAAAGCAAATTACAAGCACGCGGCTCCCCGCCAGCCGCCCTTAAAAGTTTTAAATGTCGCGGGACGCCGGATCTCAGCTCTAATGATGGCGCGCGCCGAGCCATCGCTCGGCGTCGAGCGCCGCCATGCATCCCGTACCGGCGGCGGTTATGGCCTGCCGATAAACGTGGTCGGCGACATCCCCCGCCGCGAACACTCCGGCCACGCTTGTGTAAGTCGAGCCGAGATGCACCTTCAGGTAGCCGGCCTCGTCCATTTCGAGTTGCCCGCGGAAGAGTTCCGTGTTGGGCTTGTGTCCGATGGCGACAAACACGGCGTCAGTGCGAAAATCGGTGGTCGCTCCGCTCTTCACATTCTCAAGCCGTACGCCAGTTACTCCGGTCTTGGGTTCGCCATAAATCTCGGCGACCACCGAGTCCCAGATGAAACCGATGCGCGAGTTGCGGCGCGCCCGCTCCTGCATGATCTGCGAGGCGCGGAGCTCGTCGCGCCGGTGGACAACCGTCACCCTGGTGCAGAACCGGGTTAGAAACAGCGCCTCCTCAATCGCGGTATCCCCGCCGCCGACTACCACGACCTCCTTGTCCTTGAAGAAGGCGCCATCGCAGGTCGCGCACGCGCTCACGCCGTAGCCCGTGAGCCGCTTTTCCGACGGCAGTCCCAGCCAGCGCGCCGAGGCCCCCGTCGAGATGATTACGGCTTCGGCGCCAATGCTCTTCGCGCCGGTCTTGATTTCGAACGGATGACTGCGCAGGTTGACCTCTGCAACCTCGTCGCTCTCGAAGCGGCTGCCGAAGCGGGCCGCCTGGCGCCGAAAGATCTCCATTAGCTCAGGGCCCTGGACGCCGTCGGGAAAGCCCGGGTAATTCTCGACGTCGGTCGTTATGGTGAGCTGGCCGCCCGGCTCCAGTCCCTCGATGACGAGCGGCGCTAGGTTGGCCCGCGATGCGTACAGGGCGGCTGTCAGGCCGGCAGGGCCGGAGCCGATTATAACCAGCCGATGGTTTTCGTCAGCCATGAGGTTGCGTTCTTTCGTTACGGAGCGATATTCGAAAGAGGGTTTGCCGCTGCCGTCCTGGTTTCGCGTTCATCCCCAAGACGCGCTGTATTTTGTTCGAATTCATGCCAAAGGGTCTGCTCGCTCGCAAGCCTGATGTTAACGATAACTGGCGGCCGACTCGATAGATGCTGTGAGCGGCCAATTGGCCGTCGAGCGCAAACGACGGCCCAGCAGCAGTATGGCGAGGCTCAGCACCGCGGATTGTTGGCAAGGATGTGGAAAAGCAGGGGTCCCGAGGCGGCAGAGAGACGGAAATCGACGATTCGTCAGGAGTTTCTCCGCCAGCTATCAGGTCACACCGCTTCCCCGAGTTTCCGGCTCACCATCTCGACGAGCGCTTTTTTGGACACCTTGCCGAAGGTCGACAGCGGAAAATCCTCCATTACCTCCAGCCGCTCGGGCAGTTTGAAGCGGGCGATTTCGCGGGCGGTCAGATAAGCCACCAATTCCCCCAGCTCCAACCGCCGGCCCGGGCGCAGCACAACGCAGGCGCACATCCGCTCGCCCAGACTCGGATCGTGCATCGGCACACAGGCGGCATTCTGGACCGCCGGATGCGACAGGATCAGGTTTTCAATCTCCTCGGCGCTGATTTTCTCACCGCCACGATTGATCAGGTCTTTCTTGCGCCCTTCCACCATGTAATTGCCCGAGGGATGCCGGCGCATCAGATCGCCCGAGCGATAAAAGCCATCGTCGGTAAAGACCCTGGCGTTGTGCTCGGCGGCACCATAGTAGCCGCGCACTGTGTAGGGACCGCGCACGCACAGTTCACCCACCTCGCCGAAGGGCACCTCGCGGCCGTCCTCGTCCAGCAAGCGCACCTCGTCGCCGGGCGAGATCGGCCGGCCGACGGTCTCCAGCCGCACATCTTCGGGATCGTCCGCCCGCACGAACATCAACAATCCCTCGGACATGCCAAAGTTCTCCTGTACGAAGCAGCTCGGGATGAGCTGCTTGGTACGGATTCGCACTTCGGGTTGCAGGCGCTGGCCGCCGCTTTGGATATAGCGTACCGAGCCTGTGTCCAACCCGGCGAGGACCGGACTGTCAATCAGCCGGATGAGCAGCGCCGGAACCACCTTGACGTGGGTGACGCGATGGCGCGGGATCAGCGGCAACATTGCCTCGGGCCGGGGGCTCTGGCAAAGGACGACCTTTCCACCGTTCAGCATGAAGCCCTGGATGCCCGGGCAGGCCAGAGGCAGATTGTGCGCGATCGGCAGCGCCAGAAGCAGGGTCGAGTCGCTATCGACCCCGCATACCGCGGCCGCGGCCCGCGAGTTGTACGCGTAACCATTGTGGCAGCGGGGAATAAGCTTGGGCACACCGGTCGTACCGCCTGAAAGCTGGAAGATGCAGGGGTCGGTGGGATCGATCTGGATGCGTGCCAATTCACCACGACCGATGCGCGCCGGCCGTTCGACCAGCTCGGTCAGCGAAACCTCGCCTTCTCCAGGCGTTCCGAGCACAATCGACAGCCGCAGGCAGGAGCTTTGCCGGCCGATCCGGCGGATCATCGGGCTGAACTCGAAGTCGCCCTGGCGCTCGGGGAAAACACAGGCCACCGCCTGGGCGAGAGCGACGAACTGGCTGATTTCGCTGAAGCGATGACTGGCCAGCGCGGCTATCGGGATGGCGCCGATCTTCTGCAGAGCGCAGTACAGCAGGACAAATTCGGCGACATTGGGCAGTTGCACCACCACCCGGTCCTGCGGCCGAATCCCCAGCTCGATCAGGTTCAGCGCCAGGTTGTCGCTTGCGCGATCGATAGCGCCATAGGTGAATTGCCGCTCGCCGTCGATCAGCGCCACGCGCTGCGCATGGACGGCAAATACCTCTGCGAATTCAGCCGCCAGCGTACGATCGCGCCAGTAACCTTTTGCGCGATAGCGGCTTGCGAATTCGGGCGGAAAGGGCACCACTCCTTTGAGCATGACAGGGTTATCCCTCAGGTCGAACTGGCGAAGCCACCGTCGATCACAACCACTTCACCGGTGACGAACCGGTTGCTGGTGATTAGGGACACGATGGTTTCGGCGACATCCTGCGCAGTGACGTTGCGTTTGAGCGGGGTTTGCCTGGCCCGGCGCGCCGTCAGCTCCTCGTAACGCTCGCCCAGCATCCGCTTCATCCAATCCCCTTCCACCCAGCCCGGCGCCACCGCGTTGACCCTGATTTTCGGCCCCAGGAGGAGGGCCAGAGTCTTGGTCAGATTAATTACCGCGGCTTTGCTGGCGGCGTAAGGCAGGGGCTGCAGGCTCGGGCGCAGGCCAACGATGCTGGCAGAGTTGACGACCGCGGCATCGGATGCCTGCTTGAGCAGGGGCAGCAGCGCGCGTGTGACCTGGAAAATCCCGCGCACGTTGACCGCGAACACCCTGTCCCATTCCTCCAGCGTCAGCGCTTCCAGATCCTGCGCCGCAACACTGGACGTGATGCCGGCGTTGTTGACCAGGGCGTCGAGCCGTCCGAACTCGTCGCTGACCTGGCGCGCCATCGCGCGCACTCCCTCTTCGTCGGCAACATCGCAACGGCACAAAAGAGCGCGAGCACCACGGGCCTTGGCCTGGGCCGCGACGGCCGCCGCGGCCGCGTCGCTGCGGCTGTAGTTGATAGCGGCGTCGTAGCCGGCCGTCGCCAGCGCCACCACGGCTGCCGCGCCAATCCCGCTGGAAGCGCCGGTCACCAGCGCCACCGGTCTATCGCCCATCATTCCCCCCGAGGTCGTGAATCTCGCCGGGACAGGACCGTGCCGTCCGCCCGAGCACCCAGTTTCTCACAATGACACGATGAGAGCCGGCAGCAAACCGCACGCGATGCTCATCCCGCACGGCGCTATGAGAGCATTCCACCGAATTGCTAATCCGCTTGAAAAAAGCAAATCCGCGCTTAAGATGTTGGCAAGTGCCGGATCTGAGCCCTGATGATGTCGCGCGGCGAACCATCGCTCGGCGTCGAGCGCTGCCATGTGTTCCGTACCGGCGGCGGTGACAGCCTGACGGCGCCTTGGCCGCACGCGGGGAAAGCGGATTGCCGATGGCCACCGAATACGACGCGATCTTCGTAGGCAGCGGCATCGCCAGCCTGGCCGGCGCCGCCATCCTCGCCAAGGCCGGTTGGAAGGTCGCCATCTTCGAGCGCAATCCGTGGTTTGGCGGTAACATACGCAGCGCCGAAATCACGGCGCCCGGCTTCATCCACGACGTCTACGCCGGATGGCATCCGCTGTTCGTTAGCGGCGAATCGTACAAACTGCTGAAGAACGACCTCGCCGCACGCGGCGTCGAGTATCTCAACACCGAGTACCCTGCCGGCGTGCTGACTCCCGACGGCACGGCGGCCTTCCTGTCGACCGTCCATCAGCAGAATTGCGACCATTTCGAACAGCTTGCTGCCGGCGATGGCGCGGCCTGGGACCGCACATCGTCGGCCTTCATGGCCAAGGCCGACATCGTCTTCGGCCTGATGGGTACGCAACTGTGGTCGATGGCCGGGCTGGCCCTGGGAGCAAAAATGATGCGGCGCATGGGGATGCGCGGCACGCTCGAGTTCGGCAGCGAGCTCCTGGACACCAGCCGCAACTGGCTGGGCACAACGTTCAAGTCGGAGACGATTCACGCACTGCTTGCGCCGTGGGTGCTCCACGTAGGGCTGGGACCCGACAGCGCAACCTCGGGCTTTATGACAACGCTGATTGCGATGACGCTCGAGTTGGTTGGGCTGCCCATCCCGCGCGGCGGGGGCGCGCGGCTGGTCGATGCTTTCGTGAAGATGCTGGGCGATCTCGGCGCTGAGCTGCATCGTGAAGCCGCCGTCGAGCGCGTCGTCGTGCAAGGCGGGCGGGCGGGCGGCGTGCGGACCGCCGGAGGCGAATTCGCGGCGCGCCGCGCCGTTATCTGCAACGTCACGCCACATCAGCTCTATCTTAAACTGCTCGACCGAGCGGTGGTGCCCGAATGGATTCTAGGCAAAGCCGATCGTTTTCGTTACGGTCGCGCCGACATGCAGATCCACCTGGCGCTCTCGGAGCCGCCTCGGTGGCCCGGTAGCGACGAGCGGTTCTTACGAACGGGCATGATCCATCTGACGACGGGAATCGACGGCGTGTCGCGCGCAGTCAACGAGGCGGAACGCGGACTTTTGCCCGCCGACCCTACGGTGGTGGTGGGCCAGCCGACCGCGATCGATCCGTCGCGCGCCCCCACCGGACGGTGGATCCTGTGGATTCAGCTTCAGGAGCTACCAGCCCATCCGTGCGGAGATGCTGCCGGGGAAATACCCACTGCCGGCGGCTGCTGGAGCGAGGAGATTCGCGAGCGTTACGCCGACCGTGTAGTGAGAAAGCTTTCGCGCCAGATTCCTGGCCTGGAGAGCACGATTCTTAAACGGGTTGCGCTTTCTCCTGCAGATCTAGAGGCGGCCAATCCCAACCTGGTCGGTGGAGACCCTTACGGCGGGTCGTGCGCACCCAACCAGTTTTTCATCCTGCGCCCCCTGCCCGGCGTCCCGCGCCATCGCACGCCCGTTCCCGGGCTCTATCAGATTGGGGCCTCGACCCATCCGGGGCCGGGACTCCACGGTGCGTCGGGAGTAATGGTCGCCAAGGAGCTTCTCGGCGCTCGCCAGGTGAAGAGAATGTTCAGCCAATAAAGCAGCGCGGCGAAGCCCGACCCCATCGGTCCGACGGGGGTTGGCAGGTCTCGTGGATAGCGTGTAGTCTGACGAACAAGGGCCGTTCTGTCGCGCTTTTTACTGTTGGGCTGTATTCAGGCTGGCCGGTATCCTGCGTTGTCGACGCGAAGGGTAAGTCAAT
>JAJYVB010000144.1 GCA_021792265.1 Deltaproteobacteria bacterium
ACGGGACCGTCCGAGCGGAGAGGTGGCCGAGCCCGGTTTAAGGCGCACGCCTGGAGAGCGTGTAAACTCGGAAGGGTTTCGGGGGTTCAAATCCCCCCCTCTCCGCCAACGATCTGCTGGAATTCCCTGACCTTTCTGTAACTTGCGCGAAATTAGGGACGGTTTCGGGGACGGTTGAGCGAGCTTTCGGGCCGCGCGGCGCGGCTTGGCGCCGTGTCCGGCACGGCCGAGTGCGGCGCTCAGCGCCGCGGCGATCTTTTGACCTGAACCAGTCTTCAACTCCGGCATCCAGCGCCGATAGTGCCGGAAGATCATCTCCTCGGAGTTTCCGCAAACGCGCGCGACCCATCCCGGATCTTCGCCCGCCGACAGAGCCCAGGTACAGAACGTGTCGCGAATGCAGTATTGGCCGCGGTAAGGGATCCCGGCGCGCTCGAGCGCGGGCTTGAAGACGTTCTCGTTGAGCCATTCCTGATGGAGAGGCTTTCCTTCCGGAGAGGTGAAAACGTAGTCGTCAGGGCCGGTTGACGCTTGGCGCTCGCGTAGTCGCGCGAACGCGGCGAAGATCGCAGGTGCATGAGAACAATCGATCTCTCGTTCCCCGGTCTTGGGCTCGGCTTCATACCCCCGGTACCGGCCGAGCTTCACGACAACCATTTGACGCTCGAAGTCGAGCCACCCGAAACGGGTCGCGACAATCTCATCGGAGCGCCAACCCACGTTGAACCACACTTCGTACAGGTCGCGGTACCAGGGATCGACTACTTCGAGAAATCGCAGTACCTGATCAGGTTTAAGCGGATTGATGGAGGTGCGGGGGCGCTTGCGGCCGCGCTGGACCTTCCTGCTCGACGTTCTGACCACGGGGTTGACACTGATAAGCCCCTCCGCGACCGCGTCGTCGAAAACTTTGTGGAGAAGCCCCATGTAGTTGCCAACCGTTTTCCCGCTCAACCCTTTGGTAAACAGCCAGCGGCGGAATGCCAAAGTGTGCTCCGACCGAATCTCACCTATACGCATGTGGCCGAAAAACGGGGTGAACGTGCTCCGCACCGTGGTCCCGTCATGCAGCCAGGTTGAAGGGTGAATGTCCGCGTCAGGAATGACGCTTCCATCAGCCCGGATGGGCGATCGATCCCGGTGCCACTGCTCGATGTAATCCGAAAACAGCGTGGCGGCGCCTTCGCGCAGCCGGTCATCAGGGTAGAAGACATGAAGCGCGTTTCCGGTCGGAAAATGCGCGCGATAGTCGAATGTGCCGCGGGCGAGATCACGTTCGATCTCGCGCATCTTGGCATTGCAAAGCTTCCAGTTCTCGGGCGTCGCGTCGAGACCGGTGTAAGTCTTCGCGCGCTTTCCGTTCACCCAGAAATCAAAGAACAGTTTGCCGCTTTTTTCTCGTACGGGCATGGTGCACAGCATAGAAGGGTGTAGGAGTTTGTTTCGGCAGCTCCCCCTTCAGCCACTCCTCCATTTTCGACCAGAGGAACACCGGCTTTCCTCGCCGGCTATCTTCGCCTGCTGTTTTTTCCCGGCCATTCGGGTCGCGCTCGGCATGGGCGTCGCGCGGCGCTTGGCAGCGGCTTTCGTTCGCCGCGCGCTCCGCCTGGTCTTCATCCCGTCGCGGTTGCGGCCTCAGCCGGTAGAAGTGAACTCCTTCGACTAACTCGCCCGATGCCATCTTGTTGCGGATGGTCTGCGGTCTGAGCGGGATACGTTGGCAAAGCTGCTCGATCGACAGGTATTCCTCGCGCCCGCCGGGTGTTGCCGATATTATCGACGCCGGGTTCGACTCTTGCCGCACTGCCGCAAGGAACTCTTGTAGCATCGAAATCAGATCCTTGACGATGCTGGTCAAGGGCCTGATCGGCGATGAAACATCATTAGCAGTCATGTTACCCCCTTCGACCTGCAAGCCTCCTTTCAGGATTCGCGCTTAACGCTGGTCGGTGATTGGAACTGGTGCGGGTGCGCCGAAGCTCCCGCGGCGGCATGGTCTGAAATTTCTTCACCTATCTTTCTGTTCACGCTTGGAGCCTGAAACCTCATGACGCTTTCGAGACCCCTCAGGATCGAACTGGCCCATCCGGGTTCTTGAACGCTGTCGTCTCCGATCAACTCGATGCCGAGCCCCGCCGCTTCTTTCTTGGCCAATTCTCGGAACTCGTCCGAACCGCGTGCGGTGATCGCGCCCCATCGTTCCCGTGCAAGCGCGAGCGCATAACGGATCGCCGCAGGCTGCGGATCTTCGACGGTGAAAAAGATGTCGTGGTCGGTTATAGCCCTGCGGTCGGGCTCATCAAGCCAAACCCAGCGGTCGCCGACCCTTAGAAGCTGCGGGTCGTTCGAAGCGGTGAGTCCCGGTTCGGCCCCGTGCGCCGGGAAGAGACAATTCGCGGTCGCCGAGAGACGCAAAAGATCGTTCCAGCTTGTGGCTTCTTCCGGCACGTCTCGCGTTGCGTCTGGGGCGGCAGCAAACAATTTCCGGGTCTTACGACCTTGCGAGCCGCTTGCGCTGAAGGCACCTATGATCTTGATTCCTTGATCCGCGTGTCGGCGGCTGAAGTTGGCGGCGTCGGCACCATCGCCGAGCAGTGCGGCGACCCATAGGCCGGTTCGCGCATGGAGAGCCAAGTAGGACAAAGCGTCGATAGCGTCGTCGCAGAAGGCGAGTTCGAGCATTGGATCCTCGCCAAAGAGAAAGACGCCGTCGTTGCCGCGCAGCCCATGGAAAGGCTGCTCTCCAATGCCCTGGATCTCGACACCGACTGACTCGATCAAAGAGCCCTTGATGTGATTCAGCCGGAAGGCCGCATTGACGTACTTGCCATAGCGAATGGCGTAAATCGCGCCCGAACCGATCGCCTTGTCGATCAGTCGTGCAGGTAAATGACGTTGCTCGATGAGGAAAGTGCGTACGGCGTCGATGCCGCGGGGGTCGGCCTTGGGAAGCTCCGGCAGGACGAGCCCGATCGCCCGCTCAGCCGCCTTCTCGATCCGCCGCGCCGCGAACGCGCGCGCACTGGAGATCGCGTCCTTTCCATCGAAGTGTCTGGCTAACCATGCAACCGCCCCTCGAAAGCCGAGCCCGGTCAGGTGGATGGTCAGATCAATAGCGCCGCCCCCGCCGTGCCGCTGATCGTGGTTGTACCATTGCATGTGATTCTCGTGGCTCAGCGAGATCCGTCCCGCCGGCGTGCGCCAGTTGTACTGAGGGTCACGGGCGTCGGGCGTGCAGTGGGCGGCGAGCAGGATGGCTCGCAGAGGTATTTCGCGAAGCCGCTCCGTCTGAGCGTGGATTTCAGACAGTCGGGCCTCGCGCTCTGCGAGGCGCTTGCGCGTGGCGTCGAACTGTCGGGCCTTGGCCAAGGCCGGCCGGACCGATGACAACGCTTTCTCGGCGCCGGCTCGCCAACCTTGCCGATAGGCTTCGCGAGCAGCTCGTTCCGCGTAACGTTGCGGACTGAGCCGGTCACGTGCAGCGGGTTCGGGCACTGCAATCTTCGGATCTGCCGGTTCCGCGGGAAGGATACTGCCGAGACTCATGTCCTGGTTGACCCGTGAATAGAATTTCTTGATCGATTCATGACGGGCCTTGCTTCCAAAAATTCCACGGGTAAGCCCGAACGCGCCCATCGCGCGCGCGTACTCGGTCTGGAGCTGACGCAGCTGTGCTGGACCGAAGAGATCTCTTGCGCTCAACCGGCCGAAACTGGACAGGGGCACGATCAGCGCCTGGATGTGCGGGGTCGATTCGTCCAGATGCAGAGCTGCGTACGTAAAGTTTTCCCCGTAGCGGTCACGGAGCCATGCGAGGTTGAGATCCGCCCACTTACGCATTCGCTGCTCGTCCCAGTTCCCGGCCGCGCCTGGGTTCTCTGGTCGGAAAAACTCCGGACTTGCCGTGAGCAGAAGTTCGACCGCAACGGTGGCATCCTTGCGCCTGCGCTCGGGCAACAACCGCATCACGTCTGCCTCTGGATCGAGCCCATGTAGTACCTCGATCCCGCGTTCAGGATCGGCATTAGAGGTCTCGCGGGTGCGCGCGATATGAGCCGCGACCGCGGCCAGACCGTGGCGCCCCCGCTCCTTGACCTTTTGGATCCTGAGTATCGCGAATGCCATTGCTTTATATGGACCTGGGTCCGTAGCAGCCGTGAACGCGGCGTCCCGGCCGCGTTCACCTACTACACATCGCGCCGCCCGCTATCGCCGGCCCGGCGCGATGTTCGTAGGCCGGAACAGCCGAACGTCTCGTTCATCCCCGCGCTGATTCACGCGGTTTGCCAGCGTCGCGCTGTTGTTTCTCCTGACGGAGTTCCTGAACTGCCGCCGCCGTCTGCTGAGTGAGCCATTTCGCGACCGCAGCCTCGGGTCTCCAGCTCTTGCCGAGCTGCTTCGCGAGCCGTGCCGCTTCACGATAAAGCTCGTACACGCTCGCAGGGAGTTCGACCCTGAGTGTTAGTCTGACCGTGCGCTCGTGCGCTGCTGTAAGTAGATCGCTCGACATTGTCATCTCTCCTTCCGTTGGATTCGGCCCGGACCGCGCCTGATCGCGCGGTTGCCGTGTCATTGGTTGCACTTGCCGGCATAACTTGCGTGATTACCTCGTTGCCCCACGCTTCCCAGCCGGGAACCGTTAAGGATCCGCGAGCAAACAACTCGAGCTTGGGTACTCCGGGCACCAACGCGTCGATGATGCCGCGGACGCTCTCAGGCTTGCTGCTGTGAGCGGTGCGCTTCGATCTGATGATCGACGGTCGCCGTGCTGAAATCGGCGGCGCCGGCGGATTACCGCGAATACCGATGAGCAGATTTTCGTGGCACACCCGGCTCCAGTAACCCATCCCCGAAACCTGCTTGTCCCAGACGTAGGCGCTGCGGTACTCGAACCCCCAGCGGCGCATCAGATCGATTACTTCGGCGAGCTTGGGCACGGTTGCCCACATGAACAGGATGCAGTCTGTCGCGGCGACCTCAGCGACGGGCAACGCTGCAAGTTCCGCGGTCTGCATCGTCGGATAGTGGTTTTCGACGGCTCGCGAGTTCGAGGCGACATGCTCGTAACGCCAGGGCGGGTCCGCATACAGAACCGCGAAGCGCCGTCCCATGCTCGACAACGACCGCGCCGCCGACCGCTCCATGCGCGCCAGGCGCTCTGCTCGTGCATGTTCGCGAATTGCGTTTCGGAGGGCACGGTCGCCTTGGCGCACCAATTCCTCTTGCATGCTGCCCGGCAACTTTGTCGCCTCGGCTGCGACTGACACTGCGATCTCATCGCGCTCGACTGCGCGAACAAGCTCGAGGGTTCCCCCGCGCAGGACTCGGCGGGCGGACTCAACCGACCTCGCGCTGACACCCATCACTGCGGCGGCACGAACCGAGCGCTTGCCCCGCTCTGGCAAAGAGCGCAAATTTGCGCTCTTTGATTTGTGGGCTCGCGCCTCGCCTTCCTGTGTCGCGTAGAGTTCGGTGAGGCGGGCGGCTATAAGCGACCTTTGCGATTCGCTCAGATGACGTCGGCGCAAGTTGAGACTTACGATCAAATCGAGCACCGATCCGGTTCCGTCCCACTGTCGTATCTCCGGCTCGATACCCAATTCGCAGCAGGCCCGATAACGCTGCCGCCCGTCTAGGATGGTTCCTTCGTGAGTAACGATCGGTTCACGCAGGCCGTTTCGCAGGATGTCTTCTTTGAGACTCTCGTAATCCCTGTCAGCCAACGAGGGGAAGAGAGACGTCAGCGGGTGAGGCGTAAGATCGCCATGTTTCAAGCTCGTGGTCATCACCTCTTCCAGCAATTCGCCCGGGTGCGCACTCATTTGCCGAACCGCGGCGATAGAACCGCGTCCTCCGTGAGCGCGCGTGACACGCCGTCGATAGACAGATGCACCAGCGGCGGCGTAAGGAACCGAATCCTTGGAATCATAGGAAATCCAGGCTTTCGATTCGTTCGCGTTCGACACGGACGCCGCGACCTATCGCGCCTGCGGCAAGGCTGGCGCAGCGCCAAGTCGACGCCGCATTCAACGGCCGACGGTTGGCGCAACGAGCGATAACCAGGCGCTCGACGCCGACGCGCCCTTAGGAAGGTCCTTATTCCGGCCCAGAGGTGCGCAAGCAGCGGTTCGTCCGCGATGGCCGCGCTTTTCCTCGTCCGCAGTACCGCATGGTCACCGGCATGCGCGACAGCGATCACCGCTCCCATGACCAGTAAACTGGTTGTGAGGGCTGTGACGGGAGCCAGCCACCTGATTGCCAAAGCCAAAGCGGCGGCCGGTTTCGGGCATCCTCGCGGATGACAAAACTCAAGATTTTCCGGACTTTCCTGTCGGTTCAAATCCCTTCTCCTCCACCAATTTTCTCAAGCGATTTTCAAAAAATTTCTCGTTCTTCCCTGAGGGGAAACATTTTCACGTCCCTCAATATTGTCTCGAATCGAATTCTATATAGAATCATACGAAGCTTTGACGACGCGTCAAGCACATTCTTAAGAAAAAATCACAGACGCTCGCTCGAAAGGCACGACACAAACAGCCAAGGGCGGTTGACAGCAACCGTAACTGCTGTATAGCGTTCTACCTAGAAACGTGAATCCAGAGCGAATCGTGTGGATCGGGCAGAGGCTCAAGGCACTGCGTGAGCAGCGGCGCGCGCTCGATCGGGAAGAGCAAACGCTGCTCGATGAGCTGAGGGTTCTAGCGGGGCCATCTCCTGACGAGCTCGGTGCGCCGGTGCCGGAGGACGAAGCCGAAGCCAGGGCCGATGAAGAAGCAATCGTAGCGGCGGTACGCGAGATCCAGCGACGGGAAGAGATCCGGCGACAGCAGCGCAAGCTGAGGCGCCCGGTGAGCATGCTCGAACAGATTCGTTCTCTGCTGCGCTCGGAACCTGCCAAAATTTTCACGATTCCCGAGATCCGTGCTCGGCTTGAAATTCGGCAGGAGGAAGAGCCGTCGTTTTACTCGGCACTCTCGAAACTGGTGAAATTCAAGCACATTGATCGCGTCGAGAAGGGCAAGTACCGAAGCCATCTCTCTTGAGTTCCTGGGCCGTCGCTGTTGACCTCGTGTTTCTCCGCCGATAGTCCGGACGTCGTGCCCCTTTTGCCGGCCGTATCGAGGGACACGTGGCCGCGCTCGTACGGATGCTTCCATCGCGCGGTCCGCAACCCAGAACGACTCGACGCTTTGATCGCTCGGAAGCCGTTGTCATTTGCCTTGGCCGTCGAATGACTTCTCCTGGAGCCTGATCCCGTTCCCGCAAACTTGACGCGGAACTAAACGCTGACTTCGCCTCGCACGCTGGAACGAATCAGTCGCCGCTCACGCGGCGCGATCGAGAGCGCTGCGGAATCCCAACGTTCGCGCCCGGCTCTTTGGTAGCACCTTTCTGATATCCGACGCTGAAATCGTGAGCCGATGATTTGTGCAGGCTTGTGAAGCCCGCTCCGCGGCGACAGCGGCAGCAGCGTCGAGCAGTGTTCTTCGGAGCACGCGCGGCGCCAGAGACGCGATCTCCGAAAGGACATCATCTGATAGCCTTTCAGCAAAAGCCGATGCCCAAGGCTCCGATTCGAGCAAATCTCTATACACCGAAGACGCAATGGCACGCATTTCTTGCCCCGTCGGGGGCCGTACGTCGATTCGTGTCACTCTGCTCAAGATCGGATCCGGCATTATTTCTGCATTGTTCGCAGTCGCTATCCATATTATGTGTGAACAGTCCAATTCCAAGGTCAAACACTCATCTATGAACCGCTTAGCGGTCGTCGGCTCAAGTAAAGTATAGAGAGGACCGTACGCATCATATCGTGCGTCACCGCGCATTTTATCTATTTCATCAAGCAGTATCAGCGGGTTCGCAGTACGACCTGTGCATAACGCTTCAAATATTCTGCCAGGACGCCCCTCAGCCCAACTTGCGTCGAGGCCCGATAATGTAAAGCCAGCCGTAGTCGCTGCACAGTTGACAAGGTAGAATTCAGCCGACAGAGCTTTGGCTATTTCCTGAACTAGCTTCGTCTTGCCCAGACCAGCACCGCCAACCAGCAGCAGAGGATCCATGCGCAGCACATGTTGGTCCGAGAGCAGGCAGAGCGAGAGATGACGGCGGAAATGAGTAATCACTTCCGCCAGATTCGGAAACCGCGTTTCCAGTCCGTTGAGCCTACTCAAGGAGTCTTGCTCAACTTGAGCCAGTTGGCGCTCCGAACCGGAATCACGCAAACGCTCGAGAGCTGACTGGAGACGTCGATA
>JAJYVB010000145.1 GCA_021792265.1 Deltaproteobacteria bacterium
GCGCATCCACCGACTTGAGGTAGCCCCGGTAGTACTCTTTGTACTGATCGCTTACGTCGGAATAACCGCTGCCCGTCCAGGCGAAAATAAGCGGCCATTCCGCGCCGCAAGCGAGCCCGTAGTGGAACAGGGACAACGTGGCGTACGATGCCAGATCGGCCCAGAGAACCAACTCGTGCCGGCCGTCATGATTGAGATCCACCACGCTGTTGGCAAGATCGCGCCCATACGAACCGTCCGGCGTGCGAAGCTCGAACCCTGCTGGAGTCCTGTCGAAAATGTCTAATTCATTGCATTCCGGTGACTGCCGCCCTCCGGGGTTAACCGTTGTGATCAGGGAGAGGTTGCCGGAGTTCCGCAGCTTCGCGAAACGAAACTCGCACACCCAAACCCCATCCCCTCCTACACCAAAGGCACGATCATAGAAATTCTGCACGGCATCCAGCGAGGGAGGATTCGAGGCGAGATTGCGAGCCGCGTTCACGGACCAATCGGCTTTCACAAGGTCCTCGGGCGGAGCACCGCCGGCATTAGCCCGGATGGGCATTGAGGCGGAAAAGGCTAAGCAAAACGCAGCCGCGATTAGAGTTCTCTTGTTCATGGCTTAATTTGGGCAAGCACCGCAATTAGTAAGATTAGTAGGGGGATCAGGCAATCCTGACGTATCCCCACACGACGACGTAGAACCCAGATTCGGAAAAGCCGTGGTACGCACCTCTGCCACATAGCATACGCCACAATATGGCGTTTGTGTCGTGATAGTGTTGACTGTCCATTGCCAGGAAGAAGTTGAGCACGTTTTGGTCCCGCCGGTTTTGTAGTTGTAAGCTGTACCGCTGCAAGTGGGGATATAGTATTGGTTGTCAAGATTCTTGCCGCCAGCGAAAGGGCCGTATAGCGCCAACGCCATCTCCTCGAGCTGACATGAGCTCAGCGCTCCCAAGGCCGGAGTTAGGCCGCCCTGCATCTTCTGCATATTATAATACGCCATAATCAGCTTCTCCTGGAAGCTATCCTCGCCCGCCGAGTCGGCCTCGCCGCAGGTCCCGGCTTTGGCTGTTCCCGGGGGGCACTCTACGCCATCCGTTGCGTTTTGTATCCAATTCCACGCGTTTGCCTGACCAATGGTTGTCTTGCCAAGTTTTGCTCTCTGAGTTACGGGCACCTGCATCAAGCCTATGTGTGCTCCATTTTTCGAGCCGTTCGCCTCGCTTTCCAAAGGCCAGGAAGCGGTTACGCTATACGGGTATTTTGCGCTCACGTTGGGCGGCTGAAAGAACTGCTGCTCGTAAAACCCGCCGCTTTCCACCGCCGCGATTTGTGTCATCAAGGCCAGCGTGGCCGGCGTAAATGATGAGTCCTTCGGAATGGTTACCGCGCCGTATAACGACTTAAGCTGGTTATAGATAGTAGCATACGGAATTCCCTGAGGGGAGGATTGGGAGGCTGGAATGCCTGTTACATAGGCCGTGGTCGCATTAGTGTGCGATCCAACATTCCGCACGTGGTAGGTCGCGTCCAACTGAAGCTGCCCGCCAGCGATAGCAGCAATCGTGTCTGCTTTTGGTGATGGCGCCGGGTCTGGGCTGGGCGCCGTTCCGAATGAAATGCTTTGCTGCGCCCCTTCGGTCGCGAACGGCTTAATATGGGTCACTGCCGGCGGCGTTGGAAGGTTGCCGGTCGTCTGGTAGTCAAGCGTTCCTTTCCAAGCGATGTCTGCGTCGCCCGGATCGAAGGTTATATAACCGTACCCCGACGAGGGCGGCGGCTCAAACGTTAATGGAAACGCGTCAACGCAGGTGCCTGTCCCAGGGCCAGTGCAACACGAGCAAGGAGCTCCCAGGCCGGTGCACTGACCGTTGCCCTCGTTAACGCAAGTACTCAGGTCTTTGGGGCTCAGTGTGAACCCGGCACCATAGAGGGTATTGTAGCTGTAGTAGGTAGTCCCGTTGGCCTTTACGGTCATGGTAAGAGTCGCAGTATCTCGACCCGGGACGGGTGGGGTGAAGGTCACTGTGAAGTAGCATTCCTGCCCAGGATCCAACATAGGGGAGGATAAGCAGCTAGGTGCGTAATTCGCAGGCGGAGCGCTGAGCACAAAGCCGCTCCCTCCTCCGCTAGCTGTTACTTGAGCGGCGCAGGGTCCGTTAAAGTATCCCGTGCCGGGCAGGGTGACCTCGGTCGTCTGACTTTCTATCGCACCGAAATTGGCGAACGAGTTCTTGGAGGCGCAACCGGCGCGCGCTGCGCGGACGGGAAGAAGCGAGGTCAGGGTGACGATCATGCACAAGGCCTCGCCCGTCCGGAGCCAGTACCCAGGCGCTTTTCTTGTCATATCCCCCTCCTGCCTTGGCTGGAAGCCCTCCGCCAAGTCTCATTCAGCCAGTCGGCGCGTCAGTGCCTCCGCTTCTTGCGCTTGGGCGGCTCTTTGTAGGCAGGGCTGGAGCCGCCCGTATATCCGGCATTCCAGGTAATCGCGATCCCCTGGGGCATGCCCAGCCCGGTGCCGGAGCCGGTGATAATGGTGCTGGGCGCTACGTTCCCGTTGCTTCCAGCTGAGTAGACGTTGATGCTGTCCGCGCCGCCTATAACGCTTGCGGGGTTCGCAACGTAAATGTTCGCCTGCGAATCGAGCGCTATGCCGTCGGGGTAGATAAAGCCGGTGATATCGTCGCTGAGGCTGCTTCCCTGGATCGTGGCGCTGGGCGCTTCGTTAAGTACGCCCGTGCTGGTTCCCAGTGCCGGGTAGATCGTGACGCTGCCCATAGTATCGGGACCGCCGTCAGAGTTGACCACGTAAATTTTCCCGCTAAAGTCCACCGCGACACCGTAGGGGATGCTGAGCCCGGTGTTGTCGCAGGGCGCGCAATTCGGGTCGTCGCTGATCGTAGCTGTCGGCGTGACGTTTCCGCTACTGCCCGGCGGGTAGATCGTGATACTCCCGAAGCCGTCGGGCCCGCCGTAGGCGTTTGCCACGTAGAGATTTCCGTGCGCGTCAAACGCAACGCCGGCGGGGAAGCTTAAGCCGGTATTGTCGCAGGGCGCGCAATTCGGGTCGTCGCCGATCGTAACCGCCGGCGTGGCGTTGCCGCTGCTGCCGGCCGGGTATACCGTGACGGTGCCGGCAGCGTCAGGGCCGCCAACAGAGTTCGCCACGTAAAGGCTCCCGTTCGGGTTCACGGCGATTGCAAAAGGCTGCGCGAGCCCCGTGTTGCTGCCGGCTATGGCGGCGCTGATCGGGGCGTTGCCGTAGGTTCCGGGCGAATATACGTTGATGCTGTCCGATCCACTGTAAAAGCTGCCCTCGTTTGCCACGTAGACGTTTCCGCTGAGATCCAGGGCGATGCCGGTGGCTGCTGTGAGCGCGGTGTCCAGTCCTATGGTCTCACTCGGCACCAGGCTGCCGGGCGGATAGACCGTTACGGCGTCAACAACGTTCTCGTAGGACCCGTCGTCCGCTACGTAGAGGTTCCCGCTGGAGTCGACGACTATGCCCGCCGGGGCTGCGAGGCCGAGGGCTGGCAGAGTTTCGCTGGGTGTGACATTACCGCTGCTTCCGGCAGAGTAGACGGTGATGGTATCGCTATATCCGAGGAGTCCGGCAACGTTCGTTGCGTAGATGCTTCCGCTTGAATCGACGGCGATGCCTGAGGGCGAAACGAGATCGGTGTTGGTGCCCGAAATCGTAGCACTCGGGGTGGCGTTGCCATTACTGCCAGCAGGGTAAACGGTTATGCTGTCATCGACGCCGACCTGGCTTCCCGGGTTCGCGACATACATATTCCCGCTGGAATCGACAGCTATGCCCGAAGGTAGCAGAAGCCCGGTGCCCGCGCCCGAAATGGTAGCGCTCGGAGTGGCGTTGCCATTACTGCCGGCGGGATAGACCGTTATGCTATCCGTGTCGCCCCACCAGCTGCCGGCGTTCGCCACGTAGATGTTGCCGCTGGAGTCCAGCGCGATTCCGGTCGGATTATCAAGTCCAGTGGCGTAGCCTGTGATAGTGGCCGTCGGCGTGACATTGCCGTTGCTGCCGGCAGGATACACAAGGATGCTGTCGCTGTAGCCAATGATGGCGGCGGGATTCGCCACGTAGATGTTGCCCGCGGAGTCAAGCGCGGCACCGGTGGGATTGATTAGGCCGGTGTTGGCGCCGGCAATGGTGGCAATCGGGGCGGCGTTGCCAGAGGCGCCGGGAGCGTAGACCGTCACCGAGGCGGCGTTCTGGTTGGCGACGTAGAGATTGCCGCTCGAGTCGCGGGCAATACCGTATGGCCACGAGAGCCCGGTCGCCGGAGTGGGGGCAGGCGAAGGTAACGGAGCAACGTTGCCGCTGCTGCCGAGCGGATACGCCGTTACCGGTAGCGAGCCGAGGCTCGGGAAAGCGGAGTTTGCGACGTAGATATCCGGGTTTGGAGCATAGGTAATGACGATCAATCCGTTCCCGCCCGGGACTGGGTATTCTCCCCCTCCGGAACCTCCGCCGTAGGCCCCAACCGGCCCGCCATCTGACGAGGTTGACCCGCCATCTCCGCCTCCTCCGGAACCTGCCGTCAGCCCGCCGTTCTGGTAATATTCGGCGCCAGCAGAACCGGCTGCGCCGCCATAACCCTTGTCTCCCGCGCCCCCATGTCCACTGGTTGATGCGCCCCCTACGCCATTCAATCCAGCGCCATGAGGCCCGGCGGCGCCGCCCCCGCCACCTGCATTCGGGTACCAGCCAGTGCCACTGCTGCCGCCCGCGCCTCCCGCAAATTTGACGGTTCCAATGTTGTAGGCAATTGAATTCGAACAACCGTTAGCGTCCGTGTATGCTGGGCATCCGCCTTCTGCACTCACCGAGGCGTTGGAAATGCTCGTTCCGTTGAACCACGTTGCACCACCCGTGGTAGTGCGCTGGCCGGAGAGTCCAATTTGACAGCTGGCGTTACTGCCAGGAGTGAGGGCGAGATTGCTGATCCTGCTGTATGAACCGCCGCCGCTTCCACAAAATATACTCGACGCCGTTTGCATTCCCCCCTCACCGATTACTTCAACGGTGTTATTGGCGTTGTTCCAGTCGCTGGGTACGGTCCAACTGTTGCCCGAAGTAAGAAAGACGACCTTGGTTTGTGCCAGTAACGGAAACGGCGTGGACAAGAGCGTCAGGAGAGAGATCGGAAAAGCTATCGCGCAGCGAAATGAAATTGGCGCCACGGAACTCCCTGAACGATTGAACTCGTAACTCGCCGATTGTGCATACGAACTTCCAGCGGTCCCATGTCGCTTTTTCATCACAATCGACGCAAGTGCAATTCGAGCAGACCTGACTTCGCTCTCTTGGAATGGGCCGAATCGACGTTCCGAGGCGCCGAAAACCGCCTCGAGCGAGGCTTCGAGGATCACCCATCCCCCAGACGAAACAGGGAGAGACGTGCAGCACCGCACAGTGAGCGCTGTCAAGCCCTCTCGATTGCTATTGACCGTTGCCTAAGTAATAGAGATTTAGGTCGAAAGAAGAGGCGGCAGAGCAGATTGCAGAAGGGCGCAGTCCAGCGCGAGGCACTCCGCCGGGAAGGCGTAATCTGAGCGCCCGTTGCCGACGGTTGAAGAGCCGCGGCTCGCGAGCGCTCCAGGACGCGGGACGCGCGCGCTGCGGTGGATGTCGGCGTGTGCGAATCGCGCTTCGAGACGCGCTGCTGACGCGGTGCATAAGATTGACTGTCGTGAGTTAAAGTAAGCCTAACGCTACATCTGGCGACTACCGCCATCACCCTGATACAAGTTTTTTGCATGGGGATGCAAAAGGGGGCTCGTGAATCTGCCGCGGCCGAGCTTTGGGTCCTTGCCGAAGAACCCTCTGATCGGGTCGCGCTCGAAAGGGAGCCCCGCGCCGCCGTCGTGGAGTCCTACGTCTTCACGCGTGCTGCAGAACAGACTTGGGCAACGATTAACCAGGAGCTCAAGAACAACAAGGGCCGTTTCTTCTGGATCGGCGGACCGGCAGGCTGCGGCAAGACCCACCTCCTCGATTACGTTCTGGCCCTGGAAGCTCGTGCGGGATCGATCGGCCCGGAAAACCTGCGCGGTCTGACGGTTGCCCTGGAATTTGGCGATCGCGCCCGCGAGGTCGCTGCCGAAGAGCTTGAGCGGCAGGTGCTCGCGGCAGTGGCTCGAGAACTCACCGCGAGCCGTCGCGGCGCGGTTTTCTGGCGCGACGTGCCGCCGGCGGACGGGCTCACGATGGTGCTGGAAGAGGCCCGCCGGCAGGGATTTCGCGCCGTAACGATCGCGCTCGACTTCGGGGCCGCGGCCGTCGCTCCCGGTCTTGGCTTCTTCGACGCGCTCGCGCAACATGCGCGCGAGTCGCGCGGCATCCGCTTGGCCGTGTTAGCAGCGGGACGCGGCGTGCAACCTAAGGCGGCACTTGCGCTTGAGGCAGCACCCGCAGATCGGGCCGAGCTGGCACTGACGGCTATCGCGCGTGCTCGAAAGCTGGAGGCCAGCGGCGAGGCAGCAGCTAAAGAGCTTTATCTTGGCGTCGACACGGGAGATGTCGAACCGCGCCGGATTTTCCCTTTCCACCCCGCGTGCCTTCCCATGCTGGCCGCACTGGCCGAGCCGCAAACGCCCGTCGCTTCTTTGGCGAAAATCGTCCGCGCGATCCTGGCCGCAGACACTGCTGTGCAGGAGCGCCATGGCCCCGCGCTTATCGGGCCTGCACAACTGATGGAATATCCGTCAATCGGCAAACGGGCAGCAGCGCTGCTGGGCGAAGGCGGGCGGGCAGCTTACAAGGGCGCGTACGCAGCGCTCCAGGGGTTCACACCTGGCGAAGGACAGCTCGCGCGCCGGATAATCGACCTCCTGGCTCTGAACCACATAGCGTCGGGACCGATCGCTCTGGATGACGAACAGCTTGGAGGACTGCTGAGTGCCGGCAACAAAGAGCCGGTTCGATCTTCACAACTCGACGATCTCTTGCGACGGCTAAGCACCCAATCGCGCGGGATCGTCCGGATTGAACCGGCGGGAGTACGGTTTGACCCGGCGTTTGCCGACGCGGCGCAATTGCAGGCGTTCAACCGGGCGCTCGAGTTGGCGCGCAAGTTCGAAGCCGGTTTGCAGCGCGTCGAGGTTCCCGGCGAGCTCAGGGCTGCCTTAAGGCGGCTTGAGCAGGCGATGGCTGACACGCTCGAAGAAGTTGCGAGCACCGCCGGCGCCGTTGACGCGCTCGCGGCGGAACTTGGCGGGCGGCTTGCCGCCGAGCGTCAGCGGGAGCTTGCAGCCGTAACCGAACTTTGCGAGCGCGGTCCTGCGACACTGGTTGAGCTGGCTGCCGATCGCGAGGCGCGCGATGGCGCCCTGCGCAATCTCGCCACCTACGAAGACCTGCGCCGGCTTGCCGCGATGGCGCCGCGAATCCGTGCGATGCGGGGCTACCTTGCCAGCACCGGTCTCGCCGAGCGCTTCGACTCGGAGCCGGGCCGGGACCGGCGTCTGACGCAGCTTGAAACCGAATGCCAGCTCCTTATGGTGGCAGCGGGGCCCGGGCTGCTTGCTTCTCCGGCGCGCAACCTGGCGGCGATCGAGGCCCGTTTCGAAAAGTTCAAGTGGACCTATATCGAGCAGTACCGTGCTGCTCATAGCCGCCGCCAGCACGAGATTGAAGGGCTCGCGCCGATCATCGAGGACACTGGACGCTATCTGGAAGCGCTTGAACGGCTCGACACCATCGCGGCGCTCGGAGCACCGGCAGCCGAGGAGCTCAAACCCCGGCTTCACGAACTGCGCGCGCAGGTTGTCCGATGTGCTGCCGTAGCTCCTTTGGGCGCGGAGCCGTCGCCGCGATGCGCGGGATGCGGCTTCGTGATTGGGACCCCGTCGCCGCGCTCAGCGTTGGCCAGATTGTCGGCTCAGGTCAACCGTGCCCTCAAGGCGAAGCTCACCACTCTATCTCACAGTGCGATCGCGCGTCTTATCCGCTTGCATGATCAAAGCCATCGGTTGGAGGGATTGCTGCGTATCATTCAGGCCGCGCAGAGCGACGCGCTGGTCGAGGTTTTAGACGATAGGCTTGCCCACTATCTCGGGCGGTTGCTGGACGAAGGCCCGGAAGCGCCGCAAGCAGAACCCAAGCTCTCAGCGGTTATAAAACCGATCGCAGCTTCGCCGTTCAAACCTGCCGGCTTGCCTAAAAAGTCTATCCCGCGCGTGCCGGCAGGAGTCGCAATCCCCACCAGCCGTCGCCGCCGTTCTTCCTGAAGGAAAAGAGCC
>JAJYVB010000146.1 GCA_021792265.1 Deltaproteobacteria bacterium
CGCCTCGATCCGCCTACCGGCGCCGCTATGCGGACGCGTCCGCCCGAAGCCGACTCACACCCGGGTAAGCCGCTTCGGCCCCTTTCCGCTCGCCTACACGCTCGACCATGTCGGGCCGATTACCCGTACCGTGCGCGACGCCGCGCTGATGCTCAACGTTATCGCCGGACACGACCCGAACGACTCCACCTCGAGTCGCCGGCCGGTACCCGACTTCGCCGCGCAGCTCGACGGCAATTTGAAGGGCACGAAGATTGGTGTCCTCCGCGGCCTGGCCTCGGGCGTCACGGCGCGGGTCGAGCGCCTTTTCGAAGGGGCACTCGGCGTGCTCCGCGCTGGGGGCGCAACCCTTGCCGACGTATCGATCCCGGCGCTGCGCCTCGGCAATGGCCTGTCGGCGCTGCTCATCCGGCCCGAAGAGTGCGCAGTGCACGAGCGTTGGATGTTCTCGCGCGCCGGCGACTATCAGCCCGACGTCCGGGCCGCACTCGAAACGGGACTCATGGTAAGCGCAGACACCTACGTCCGCGGCCAGCGGGCGCGAGCGTCGATCCTCGCGAGCACGCTTGCGGTGATGGCAGGCTTCGACGTCCTGGTTTGTCCGACGATGCTGGTCACGGCGCCGCGGATCGCCGACGAAACCGTGACGCTGGGTGACGGGCGCTCCGTTACGGTTGCGGGTGCGATGCTGCAGCTTACGGGAGCCTTCGACGTGACCGGGCAGCCGGTGGTCGCCGTGCCGACCGGCCTTGCCGACGACGGTTTGCCGGCCTCGATGCAGGTGATCGCGCGGCCCTTCGAGGAGGAAACCGCCTTGCGTATAGCTTACGCTTACGAGCAGGCGCGCGGGCCGATACCGGAGCCGAAACTGTAAACCTCGCTTGACGGGACAGGGAGACGCGCCGCCGGCAATCAGGAGGAGCTTATGGATTCCCACCGTGCGATACTGGACCTCGACGTGCACGCGCTTGGCGGCCAGATGCGCGCGCACGAGCTTTCGCCGGTCGAGGTGACCGAAGCCTACCTTACCCGTATCGAAGCAACCGACGCGCGTCTTCGCGCCTATATCACGGTGACAGCCGATGTCGCCCGCGAGCAGGCACATGCGGCCGAGCATGAGATTGCGGCCGGACATTGGCGCGGCCCGTTTCACGGCGTCCCGATAGCCCTCAAAGACCTGCTCTATACCAAAGGTATCCGTACAACGGCCGGTTCGAAGATTCTGTCCGGCCTCGTACCGGATTTCGACGCCACTGTGTGGACCAGGCTCCGCGAAGCGGGCGCCGTTTTGCTCGGCAAACTTAACCTGCACGAATTTGCTTACGGCGGCCGCTCGGCCAATCCGCACTACGGGGCGGTGCGTAATCCCTACGGTTTCGAGCGGATAGCCGGCGGCTCGAGCGGCGGTTCGGCGGCCGCGATCGTGGCCAGAAGCGCCGCCGCTACTATCGGCACCGACACGATGGGCTCGATCCGCATCCCGGCGGCCCTCTGCGGATGCGTTGGGCTTAAGCCGACAAACAGCCGCGTCAGCCGCTTCGGCGTCTTTCCGCTCGCTTACACTCTCGATCACGTGGGACCGATCACCCGCACCGTGCGCGACGCTGCGCTGATGCTCCAGGTGATAGCCGGCCATGACCCTAACGATACGTCGTCTTCCCGGCGCCCGGTGCCCGATTTTACCGTCGGGCTCGAAGCCGGAGCCTCGGGTATGCGCGTCGGCATCGTCCGCGAGCTTTGCTCGACGCTCTCGCCCGCTGTGCGCGGCTCCTTTGACAAGGCGCTCGGCGTCCTGAGCAGTCTCGGCGCGCAGCTCGAAGAGGTGTCGACCCCCTCGCTTGGCTACGCCCTCGACGCCGCCCTGGCTATCCTCGAAGGCGACGCGCTCGACGTTCACGCGCATTGGCTGAAAACCCGCGGCGCCGACTACGGCGACGACGTCCGAGCGTTGGCCAGCACTGCATTCCTAGCCCCGGCGGCCCAGTACGTGCGAGCAACGCGCGCGCGGGCGAGAGTCCTTGCCGATACGCTCCGGACGATGGCGCGGCTCGACGTTCTGGTAGCGCCCACAATGATGGTGACGGCGCCACGGATCGCCGACATGATGGCGGATTTGGGGGGCGGCGTGTCGCGCCCGGTCGAAGCGGTGCTAATCCCTTTGACCTCGCCGTTCGACCTGACCGGGCAGCCGGTGGTTGCCGTGCCGACCGCCCTCGCCGAAGACGGACTGCCGGCGTCGATGCAGGTAGTCGGAAAACCGTTTGACGAGGGGACGGCCCTGCGCGTAGCGCACGCTTACGAGCAGGCGCGCGGCCTGCTACCCCAGCCGGCGCTTTAGCCCGTCCTTGCGCTTTGTTGCGGTTCAGCACCAAGAGCTGCTTACGGAGCGGGACATTCTCCGCCTGCGATTGCATCCGTGCCTCGAGTCGAGCGCCAATTGCCGACGAGAACTAGCCCAGGAAGCGGACCATCCGTGGACTGCTACCACACCTCCCGCGACCTGTCACCCACAATCAGGTCCCAACGGAACACACGACCTTGGCGACACTTCGACTCGCACAAGCGATCGAACAGGCCAGAAAAGGCTAGCGCGCTACATCGAGCTCTGGATAGTGCCGGAAGATGCCCTGTTCATTAAAAGGGATACGCCGCTTCGAGGCGAGATAGGCGGCGATTCGCGGCCGCTCGGCGACTCGATCATGCAGGCTGATTACGCGTGGATAGTGTCGCGCGATCCGCCCGATGGCGCGCGGAAACGCATAGTTGAGACCGGCCACGACTTGGAACAGCGAGAGATCCGCATACGTGAGCCGGCCACCGACCAGATAACGATCGCCCTTCGGGTTGGATTTCAAAACCTGCTCGAAGTAGCCGAGATACTTCGGCTGGCGGTTTTTGACGAACTCCCGGGCGCGGCGGCGCGCCTCGTGCTTTTGTTGCTCGTAGTACAAGCTGCTGGCGATAGGATGATGGGTATCGTGGATTTCCACCAGCCAATCGGCGATCGTCAGTTGCAACTGATGGGTCCAGAGCCGGCCGGCTTCACCCGCAGGAGCGAGCCCCAGGCGCGGTCCCAGAAAGAGCAGGATGTTGGCGGTTTGGCCAATGACGATTCGGCCCGCCTTGAGAAACGGCGGTGCGAAGGGTGGATGCGCGTTGCGGCGCGCTTCGAGCATCCGCTCCATCGCCGCCATCCCGTTGCGCTCGCGCGCCACGTCCCGGTAGTCTGCATGCCCATCTTCGAGCGCCAAGCGCACGAACTCGCCGCGTCCTTGGTTTGCCGGCCAGTAGTAGAGCTCATACTGCATCGGTTCCCTTCCTCCCGTCGTGAGTTCAGTCCGGTTGGCCTATCGCGTCTCGCATATCACAGTGACAGTTCGGCTTGTCGCCGGAACGATGGGATGAGCGTTGGGCGCCTGCGCATACGCCGCAGAGCTCGGCAGGCCTGACGGCTGAGTTGGGCGATATCGCGCCCACAGAAGTTGGGCGGTTCATGATGCTTCCAGTAGCCCCAGGCGTATTCGGCCGATTCGCGAAGAGTTTGTTGTGACGCTTTGAGCCCGGCGCTTCCGGTCCTCAAAGCGCACGAGGTCGTAACGGCACTCGACAAGGCCAATTTCTGTATCCATCATTCGACCGGCAGCCACGTCCAGTTGAAGCATCGCGACTAACCCGAGCTTCGCATCACGGTGCCATATCATTCCGGCAACATGCCGCGCGGAACGCTCCGCTACATTATTCGGCACGCCGGCCTCACCGTCGAGCAATTCTAGGCGCTTCTTACAGGTTCGACTCCTCAGCTAGACGCGCTTGACCTCGAGCACCAGTGCGACCGTCTCTTTAACATCTTCTCAAGGCTCGTCGAGAGTGGTGGCCGTGCGCGCCACCCTACCTCTAGGAATCGGCGTCGTACTCGATCCGTTTATGGGGGACGGCTCAACCATTCCCGTCACCGCGCAAGGCGATTAACCACGTCGAGGACCGCGTCGCCGAGCTTGTCGAGTTGTATTTTGAACAGGCGAACGTGTTCAGCGGCATCGTCGGCATCGTTGATGTTGCTCGGACAATCAAATCCGGAAAGCCAGTCGTTATTTGGCGCGTCGACGTGGCGTTCCTTCGAAAGGAAGATTGGAAATACGAAAAAAGCACGGCTGGCGTCCAAGGAGGCGGACGCACCCACACGTCTTGCTTACGAGGGCCGGACGCTTGCGGTGAAGCGCCGCGACTGAGGCGCTGGCCTACAGTCCCAGGACCTCTTCGGCGTTCTTGTGAAAGAACCTTTCGAGGATTTCCTCCGGGTAGCCGTACTCTAGCCATTCCTTGATCAGGCGCTCGTAGGTCAAGCTGGGATAGTCGCTGCCGAACATCACTTTGTCCTTGAGCCGCCCGCCGATGTCGCGTTTGATCGACTCGGGAATATACTTAACGCCCCATCCCGACATCTCCCAAAAGACATTCCCCTTGTGAAGGCAAACGGCGGTCGCGTCTTCGGTCCACGGGTAGCCCGGATGGCCCATGACGATTTTCAGGTTCGGGAAATCGGCCGCGATTTCGTCGATCGCGAGCGGGTGGGCGTGGCGTATCTTGAGGCGGTTACCGCCCGGCATCCGGGCCCCGACGCCGGTCGTGCCGATATCGACGAAAATCGGAACGCCGAGGCCTTCGATAGCTTCCCACAACGGATAGAAGGTGCGATCGCTCACCGTGTAGCCGCCGCCAATCGGATGGAAGTGAAAGCCCAGCAGCTTGAGCTTCTTGACCGCATACTCAGCCTGCTCGATCGCTGTGCGCCCGCGATAGGGATCGACCGTGCCCCAGGCCTGGAGGATACAGTCGTATTTGTCCCGCAGCATGGCTACGTATTCGTTGTCGGTCGGCGGCGTATTGACCTCATGTTCGAAGTCGAGAGCGACGATCACGGGCTCGACATTGTTGCGCTTGAAATCGGCGATCATTTCTTCTTCGGTCTTCGGAGGCCAGTCCTGGTGCCAATATTTTCGCAACGCGTCCATATAGGGCCGCTGAGTGTCGTGCCAGCGCTTCGTGCCAGGATGGCAATGTACGTCAATAATTCTCATCGGTTTACCTTCGGAAAACTGCGAGATTAACGATCGGGGAAACCCGGCGATACCGCTTTCAGGCCATACCTACCAGGTTGCGGCCTGCGCCATGTTGCGCATGGCAATAAAGTGGTCTTCAACGATATTCGAGTGGCGCGGCAGCGGGTAGATGATCGGGTAACAGCCCTCGGCCTTCATCCACTTGAAATGGCGGCGCGCGGTCTCCAGGTCTCCGGTGATCGTGAACTTTCTCATGAACTCGTCCGAGATCGCCTCGGCGGCGCCCCGGAAATCGCCAGTCTGCCAGATTTCGTACACTTTGCGGGCCTGCTTTCCGAAGCCCGCGATCTCGGCAATCGGATGGTAGTGCGGCGAAGCGCAGTAGAAAGCGAGCCCGCGCTTTTGCGCATGGATGGCTTCGGCGTCGGTGTGGTCGATCGTCACCATTGTCAGCGTAGAGATGGCGATCTCCGAAGGGTCGCGTTTCGCGTAAGCAGCTCCCTTCTGCAGTTGCCTGCGATACATCGCGAGCGATTCGGGCACGAGCCAATTGGCGATCATGCCGTCCGCCACTTTGCCGGCCATCTCCGCCATCGGCTCGCCTAAAGCAGCGAGGTAGATCGGAATTTTCCGGTCGATCGGCCCCTCGCGCAAATGGAAGTCTTGCGGCCTGAACCACTTGCCGTGGGGATACGAGAACCGCTTTTCACTCAACAATCCACGAACGATCTCGACAGTCTCGCGCGCACGCCCCAGCGGACGGTCGATCGCGACGCCGTGGCCGCGCAGCATAAATCCGATCCCGCCGGTTCCAAGCCCGAACGGGCCAAAGCGTCCGTGCGAGAGGTCATGTATCGACCGCGCCGCCATCGCCAGCGCGGTCGGCGAGCGCGAGTAGAAGTTCACCACGCCGGTGCATAAGGCAATCCGCCGCGTCTCACGCGCGAGCACGCCGAGGAGCGAGAACGCTTCCTTGCCGGATTCTTCGGTCAGCCAGAATCCATGATAGCCAAGCGCCTCGGCTTCCTGTGCGTAGCGGATGATGTCTTCGTAGGGCATGTCGCCCGTATGCAGCATTACGCCCATATCGAGGTTCATGGCTTTCTCCCGGTTATGTTCGCCGCGGCGGTTGAAGCCCACGGTGCGCCCTCGCCGGCGGCGGAGCTTCTTATGGCGCGGCTCATCCCTTGGCTGCCGCTTCGGCCGCAACCACTTGCTTGATCCGGTCGGCGAGGTCCTTTTTTGAAACCTTGCCGAAAGAGGAGAGCGGGAATTCGTCCACCAATTCGAGCCGCTCCGGCAGCTTAAATTTAGCGAGGCCCAGCTTCGTGAGATAGGAAGCGATCTCCTTCAGCGCCGGGCGTGCACCGGACTCCGGAATTACGTAAGCGCAAGTCCGCTCGCCCATGACCGGGTCGGGCATCGGCACACAAGCAACGTCGCGCACCGCCGGATGGCCCAGGAGCATGTTCTCAATCTCCTCCGCGCTGATTTTCTCGCCGCCGCGATTGATCAGGTCCTTCTTGCGCCCCTCGACCACGAACCCCCCGGACGGATGGCGCCGCAACAGGTCGCCGGTCAGGTAAAACCCGTCGTGGGTAAAAGAGCGGGCGTTGACTTCCGGCGCGCGAAAATAGCCGCGCAGCGTGTACGGACCTCGCACGGCGAGCTCTCCGACTTCACCGGGCGGCACCTCGCGCCCGGCGTCGTCCAAAAGCCGAATCTCGTCGTCGGGGCACCACGGCTCGCTGATTGTCTCGTAGCGAATTTCCGGCGGGTCGTCGAGGCGATTCAATGTCACGAGCCCCTCGGCCATGCCAAATATCTCTTGCGCCTTGCAGGATGGGATAAGTTTCTCGGTAAGAGCCGAAGTTTCAGGCTGAAGGCGCTGGCCGCCCGTATTGACAACGCGCACCGACGACAAATCGTACTTGCCAAGCGCTTCGTCGTGCAGGAGGCGGATCAGGACCGTGGGCGTGAACTCGAGATGAGTAACGCGCTCCTTCTCTATCAGCGGCAAAAAATCGCGCGGACGCGCCGAGTCCGCCAGCACCACGCGGCCGCCCCGCACGAACATGCCCTGGATACCGGGCGAGGCCAGCGGAAAGTTGTGGCCGATAGGCAGGCAAACGAGCAGGCTATCGTCCTCGCGCATATCGTTTTGCGCTGCAGAGCCCACACAGTTGAGAATGTAGTCGTTGTGGGTGCGGGGAATGACCTTGGGAACCCCTGTCGTGCCGCCCGAAAGCTGGAATACTGCGGGCTCGTTGGGATCGATCGCCAGCGCGTCAAGCGCGGACGCCGGCGTCCTGGGGCTGGTTTTCATCAGCTCGCGCAGCGAATGGCAGCCCGCGGGCGGATCGCCGCCGAGGATCAGCAATTCGCGAAGGCACGGAACC
Source organism: Deltaproteobacteria bacterium (assembly GCA_021792265.1). Lineage (GTDB taxonomy): Bacteria > Desulfobacterota > Binatia > Binatales > Binataceae > JAJYVB01. The sequence continues at coordinate 7,460 of JAJYVB010000146.1, forward strand.
GACGCCTGAATCTCCCGCGCCATCTCGACGAAATCGAAGTCGCCCTCGCGGTGCGCGGCGGCGTAACCGACCGCTTCAGTGAAGGCGATAAAGTGTTCGATTTCGTATTTGCGATGCGCCGGCAACGCCATCACGGGGATCGCGCCAATCCGCAGGAGCGCAAAGTAGAGATAAATGAACTCGATCCGGTTCGGGAGCTGGACCACTACCCGGTCAAGCGGTCCGAGACCGTGGTCGAGCAGGTGGCGCGCGAGATGGTCGATACGCTCGCCGAGTTGGCGATAGGTCACCCGCTCCGCGCCGGCGACGACCGCAACCCGGTCCGAGCGGCGAAACACATCGCGGAAGTATTCGCCCATCGGCCGGTCAAGCCAATAACCCTTGGCGCGATAACGCGCAGCGAAGTCGGGAGGAATCGGCGTGAACCCCTCAAGCATCTCTGCCTCCTGATAGCGATTCCTTGACCGCGATTTTGCGCGATTATTCCAAAACCGGCGGACGCTCTGCAAACCCGCCGGAGGTGCGAACCCGAGGGGCTCGGCGCCTGCCAGGCGCCGGCGCCTGTCAGAAAGGCCGGGCCACTTCGCAGGCGACGAAATCGTGATCGGTGAAGCGCCGGGCCAGCGGCCCGTTGCGTGCGGCAACGACCTTGGCTGAACCGGGCACGGCATCGAGCCCCCTGAGCGCGATCCAGTCAAGGTGAGGCCGCAGTATTCGCGGCACCAACCCGTTGAAGGTGAAGGTCGGCGCAC
>JAJYVB010000147.1 GCA_021792265.1 Deltaproteobacteria bacterium
GTCATTCTAAGCGCAGCGAAGAATCTCATTCCAGCCAAGCTGGTTCGTCAAGTTGTTTGCGGGACACCACACTGGGCTGCACGGCGCCAAGCGAGGTAGCTTCTGGTTGTGGAACATAAGGCTCCGCTTCAGGAGCTCGAAGGCACGCTAAGCCAGCTCCTTTACGTAAACGCGCAGAGCAACTACGCGGTTGGCGTACTGCGCCTCGACGATCCGACCGACGGCCGCCGCCAGGTCATCATCGTGGGGGATCTCGGCCTGCTGGAAGTCGGCGCGGGCGTGCGCATACGCGGCAGGATCGAAAACCATCCGCGCTATGGCGAGCAGTTCCGGGTTGACGAATACGAGACGCTGAGGCCCGCCGGCGCCGCCGCGATCGAACGCTACCTCGCCTCGGAAATCCGAGGCGTTGGGCCTGCGCTGGCGCGGCGAATCGCCGAGCATTTCGGCGAGCGCCTGGAGCGGGTTCTTGACGAGGAGCCGGCGCGCCTGCGCGAGGTGCGAGGACTCGGGCCGGTGGTCGCAGCGCGAATAGCGGCGGCTTGGCGCGACACCTCAGGGCTTCGCGAACTTACGGTGTTTCTGCGCGGCCATGGGATTGCCTCAGTCCACGCGCTGCGGATCCATCGCGCCTACGGGCGCGATTCGCTGGCTGTCATCCGGCGCGATCCCTACCTGCTGGCGCGTACCATCAAAGGTATCGGCTTTCGCACCGCCGATACCGTTGCAGAAAAGCTTAATATTCCGCGCAACTCAATCGAGCGCGCCCGCGGCGCAATCCTGTACCTGCTCGAGCGGATGGCTGAAGAGGGGCACGTGTACGTGCCGGCGAGCTACCTGGAACATCAGTTCCAGGACGCCCTCGAGATGGATCCCGAGCTGGTCCAGCGTGCGGTCGGCGAACTGTGCGAGCACGGCGACCTGGTGACGGAGCCTCTCGGCGACACGCTTGCCGTCTACCTGCGGCGCCTTCACGAGGCCGAGGTCAACGTTGCGCGCCGCCTGCGGCTGTTGAGCGCAGGGCCGGCGATGGGCCGGGCGGTGATCGAGCGGAGCCTTGGGGCGGCGCGGCGAGCGCTGGACTTCGCACTCTCGCCCGAGCAGGAACGCGCGGTGCGCTCGGCGCTTGAAAGCCGGGTTACGGTTATAACCGGCGGGCCCGGCACCGGTAAGACGACAATCCTCCGGGCGCTCGTTGCGGCGCTCAAAGCGGCCGGCCTGCGGCCGACGCTGGCTGCGCCGACCGGACGCGGTGCGCGCCGGCTTGCCGAAGCCTGCGGAGAAGAGGCGCGCACGATCCATCGCCTGCTCGAGTATTCGCCTGAAAGCGCGACATTCCTGCGCTCCGAGCAGTTCCCGTTGCGCGCCGGTTACCTGATCGTAGACGAGGCGTCGATGCTGGATCTGGAACTGGCGTCGAGCCTGCTGGCGGCATTGCGTCCCGGCGCGGCGCTGCTGCTGGTGGGCGATCGCGACCAGCTTCCTTCCGTCGGGCCTGGGAGCGTACTCAAGGACGTCATCGCGTCCGGGCTCGTGCCGGTGATGGCGCTTACCCAGGTCTATCGGCAGGCGCGCCAGAGTTTGATCGTGGCAAACGCCCATCGGATCAACCGCGGTGAGATGCCGGAGCTGTCCAACGAAGCCGGCGGCGACTTCTTTTTCTTCGAGCGCAACGCCCCCGAGGAGGTGCTGGCGACAATCAAGCAGTTGGTGCGGGAGCGGCTCGTCGGACGGTTTGGAATTTCCGATCCGCGCGAAATCCAGGTGCTCACCCCGATGAACCGCGGCCCGCTAGGCGTCCATCTGATGAACGACGAGCTGCAGGAGTTGCTGAACCCGTCTGGAGTCGAGATTGCCGCTGGGGCCCGGCGCTTCCGGCAGGGCGACCGGGTAATCCAGACGCGCAACGATTACGAGCGCAACGTCTTTAACGGAGCTATCGGCCGGGTGATCGCGGCCGACCGCGAAAAGGGTTCAATTCGGGTTGCCTTCGAGGATACCGAAGCCACTTACGAGGCCTGGGAGCTCGACGGGATCGCACCCGCCTACGCCATCTCGGTGCACAAGAGCCAGGGGAGCCAATACCCGGCGGTCGTGATGCCGGTGCATCAGACGCACTACCTGATGCTCCGCCGAAACCTGCTCTACACGGCGATTACCCGCGCCGAACGCGTCTGCGTCCTGGTCGGCACCAAAAGCGCGCTCGCCCAGGCTGTGCGCAATGCTGATGAGCGCAGGCGCATGAGCCGGCTTAGCGAGCGGCTGCGGATCGACTAGCCCGCGCTGCTGACAGGCTGACGGGCGCAAGGTGCAGGACCAACGAGGGGCGGCGCAAGGAGAGGCGGGCTACGGCTTGGCCGTTGCATTCCCGGCCTTCACGCTCGGCTTTTCACGCGACACGGGCAGGACCAGGAACTGCCCGCTCATTTCGGGCTGATGCCGCAGGCACATGAACGTGTAAAGACCGGGGCGGTGGAAAGTGAAGACGTAGGAGGTCTTCGCCAGCGGCGGCAACTTCACGTACATCAGGATGCTGGTGTCGTCGCCGGGCCCCATCAGCGCGAAGTCATGCGCGTCGTCAGGCTGAAGGTTCCAGAACGTCACGAGCGTGGGGCGGTTCTGAGTAAGCGCTGCGAAGCTCGGCGAAAACGTGTAGATCTCGCCGAGTTTGGCGACGGTCGCTGCCGGCCCAGTTTCCTTGACCGCGACCGCTTCGGTGAGCACGGTAAGCGCTGCTTCTGCGCGGCCATGCGGACGCACGGTGACGATTCCGGAGGCTGCGGCGCTCGGGAGATAGTAACGGCTCTCAGCGGCCAGCGTCGCAGAAGCCGCACCGAGATTTGGAACTCCCCAAAGCAGTACCGTCAGCACTAGCGCTCGTCGAATCGAGAACCAATGCTGCGTTCTTGCCGAGTTTGCAGTCCCACCGCATAAGCGGAAATCAGGCTGGTTCACGTCGTCAACCGTCGCCTCCGCACGTTCAGCGTCACGCAAGCCGCTACCGTCGCGCGGCTCGCTCGGGAACCCGCTCCCGGTGCATCGCCAGCACAGCCAGATAGCCGAGAATTACTCCGCGCCCAAACCATCGCACAGCGCCAAGCTCCCGGCGGCGTGCCGCCGCCGCGCAGTATACGGCCTCCGCCAGGTGAGCGCACAATGTAACCAGGAACAGTATCCGGCCGGCGGTACGCAGCCAGCTCAATGACCCTTGCGGGAGCGTCGCCAAAAGCGCAAGTCCCGTCCACAGCAATCCTGCGACAAGCCAATCGCGCTTGTTTAGCATCGTGCGGGTCGCGCCACGGGCTTGCGGATAGACTATCCCGAGCCGCCGTTCATTGTCTGTCCGCCTGGCGATCCCAAAACCATAGCTTTGACTAAGATGTATTGCTAGTATTGGTTTGGGGGTCAATTCGCGGGTGGGGATTTCGCTTGTGGCGCTGAGCGGCAGTCCGCTTGGGCCTTGGGGAGCCAGACCTGCAGTCGATAAGGTGGAGCGGACGAAGCTATGGAACTTACGTTTTTTACCGATTATTCATTGCGCACGCTCATTTACCTCGGGCTCCATCGCGACCGCCTGTGCTCGATTGCGGAAATCGCTGACACGTACAAGATATCGCGCAACCATCTGATGAAAGTGGTCAACGGACTGGCCCGCGCCGGTTTCATCAAGACCTATCGCGGCCGCGGCGGTGGAATGAGCCTTGCGCGTGAGCCCGAGACCGTGCGGCTCGGCGCACTCGTGCGCTCGACCGAGGGACCGTTCCGGCCTGTCGAATGCTACCGGACGGGCAACCGCTGCGCGATAACCGCGGCCTGCGTGCTGCCCGAGATCCTCAACGCCGCATTCGAAAATTTCGCGGCGACCCTGGACCGGTTTACGCTCGAAGACCTGCTGAAACATTCAGGACGTCTCTCGCGGCAGCTTGCCGCGCACGCGGCAAACTGAAAGGCGGCAGGTCGGCGAGCGCCACAGCACTTGCTTTCGACGAAAGATGTATTTAATATACATCAATGGAGGGCGCGCCATGGCAGACGGTGACGCAGGCGAGACTAAAACACCCGAGCAGGCGTTTCGCGAGGACCAGATACGGGCTGCGCTTCGGGATGTTATCGACCCGGAGCTGGGGCTGAACATCGTAGACCTCGGCCTGGTCTACGACATTCAGGTGAACGGGCCGGACGTACGGATCCTGATGACCATGACGACGCCGGCCTGTCCGCTTCACGCTTCGATAAGCGAGGGTGCTGAGGACGCGGTTCATTACCACGTACCGGACGTTGGTTCGGTGAGGGTCGAGCTGGTCTGGGAGCCGCCGTGGAACCCGATGATGATTTCGCAAGCGGCGCGCGAGCAACTTGGCTTCGGGGATTAGGGAGTTTCCCCGAGCTATCGGCTGCGAGCCGCAAGTTTCAATGTGTAAGCAGGGAGGAGAAGAATCATGGCAACGGAAACGGTTTTGGATGTGCGCCAGGTGGTTCCGCGCGAGCGTCATCCGCTCATCATGCGTACCTTTGAGGAGCTGTCCGGCGGCGGGGCCTTCGTGCTGGTCAACGACCACGATCCCAAGCCTCTTTACTACCAGTTCGAGGTCGAGAAGACCGGGCGTTTTACGTGGAATTACCTCGAAGAAGGCCCAGAGGTGTGGAAGGTGCGCATCGGACGCAAGGGCTGAGGGTAACGACCGTGGCGTAACTGTGCCCCTTGGCGATTGGTTTACCCGATGGCGCGGCGGAACCGGTATAATGGCATCGTCGCGACGCCGTTCGGAGCGTTGTGCGCGAATTTTTCCCGGCGGGGTGAAGGACAATGACCCAGGCTCAGGTAGTCGGGGCGGAGCAGGCCGCTAAAAGTCACGTTACAGTGATGCAGGCGTGGCTTGACGAGCTCAAGCGTGGACTCGACTCGCAGCTTTTGCTCACCAACGCTGTGAGGGTCGGAGTCTTCTACACGGCTGCTCAGATTTCGAGCGGGCATGTAGGCGTTGCCTTCACACCGCGCGACCTTGCGGACACGGTATGTTGTCCCAAGAGCGCCGCCCAGGGGCTGCCGGTGGGCAAGATGATTGGCCGGCGCGCCCTGGAGCTGGCCGAATTCGGCCTTTCGCAATCGCCGCTTCGCCGCGCGGTTGGCACGGCGGTGCTGAACGCGCTGTCGGCGCTGGCGATCGAGCGATGGGGTGTGGGAGGGGCCGAGACACGGGTTGGTGTGGATGCGCTGGCAGCGGCCGAGGTGGGCGAGGGCGACAGCGTCGCGATGGTAGGGGCGTTCGCGCCTTTTATCCGCAAGCTTCGAGGGAAGGTCGCCCGGCTCCGGGTGATCGACAAGCATCGCGACACACTCAAGCCCGAAGAGCTTGAGTTCTGGCGGCCGCCCGAAGAGGCGGTGCCGGTCCTGTCCGATGCCAGCGTCGTGCTCATCACGGGATCGGCGCTGGTCGAAGGGGGGCTCGACGAGTTGCTCGCGGCTGCTTCGGGCGCACGGCGTGTGGTGATGGCAGGTCCGACCGCGTCGCCGTGGCCACCGCCGTTTTTCGAGCGCGGCGTCGATATTCTCGGCGGGATTCGAGTGCGCGATGGGTTTGCGTTGCTCAACTTGGTAAGCGAGGGAGGCTCGGGCTACTCGTTCGAGAGCGTCGCAGAGAAGGTCTGCATTATCAGACCCGGTCTGTGAGGCTCGCAATTCAACGGGCCCAGGCGCAAGTTGTCCGCACCTTCGACCCATCGTTCGTATCTGCGCTATCCGCTGATGGCGGTGGCGATGGCGGGCCTGTTGGGCGCTATCTGGGCCGGTCTTATGCGGATGGGCTGGGCGATGCCGGCCGCAAGTCCGCGCCTGCCGCTCGATCATGGCCCGCTGATGGTTTCGGGCTTTCTGGGCACGCTGATCGCACTGGAGCGCGCAGTGGCGATCGGGCGAGCCGACGCGTACCTGGCGCCGCTGCTCGCAGGATTGGGTACGGTCGCGCTGCTGGCAGGGGTTCCGTATCCGGTCGCGCAGGCGCTTATCAGCCTGGCTGCCCTCGCCTTGGTGTGGAACTTCGCGGTTATCCTGAAGCGTCAGACCGCGCTGTTCACGGTGACGATGACAATTGGCTCAGCAGCCTGGCTGGTGGGCAACCTGCTGTGGCTGGCGCGCGTTCCCATTCCGCTCCTGGTGGCATGGTGGGCGGGTTTTCTGGTCCTGACGATCGCGGGCGAGCGGCTGGAGCTCAGCCGTCTTTCGCCGCTTGGGTCTCGCGGCCGGGGGCTGTTCGTAGTGGTCACGGCGGCTTACCTCGCCGGCTTGGTTCTCACATCGCTCAACCCAGTCATCGGCGGTCGGGTAACCGGACTTGCGCTGGTGGCGCTCGCGCTATGGCTTTACCGCTATGACGTAGCACGGCGCACGGTGCGTCTAGGGGGACTTACGCGTTTCATCGCGCTAGCGCTCCTTAGCGGCTACGTATGGCTCGCGCTGTCGGGCCTTTTCGAGTTTTTGTTTGCCGCCGCCCCCGGCGTATTCCATTACGACGCGATTCTGCACAGCCTTTTTCTAGGTTTCGTGTTCTCGATGATTTTCGGTCACGCTCCGATTATTTTTCCTGCGGTGACGGGCCGCCCTGTCGGTTTTTACAAGATCTTCTATGCGCACCTTGCGCTGCTTCACCTGTCGCTTGCGATGCGTGTCGCTGGCGACCTCGCGATTTTCTATCCCGTCTATCAATGGGGCGGAATGCTGAACGCGGTAGCGTTGCTACTGTTCGCAGCCAATACGGGAATCGCCGTAGCGCGCTCTTCGCGCCCGCGGGTCTTGCGGCCGGTGCCATCGCGCAGGCGCGCCGGCGCCGTATCCGGGGCGTAGCAGGATGTTCAGGAACCGGAGATGACGTTGTGCCGGGGCGAGACGGTAGTGGCCTCGCGGCTTTTACGATGAGCGAGCTTCATCGACAATCCGAACGGCAGGAGAGCGCTCCTTTCGAGCCTGGCGCTATTTCCCGCCTGCTCGCCGGCGAACATCGCCGCTTGGAGCGGCTGCTGGAACTGGCCGCTCAGGGTGAGACCGAAGCGTACAGCGAGTTTCGCAAGCTCCTGCTGCGGCATATCGGTATCGAGGAGAAGATCGTTTTCGTAGAAGCGCAACGCGCGCGGTCCGGAGCCGCGCTTCCGGTGGCGGCACAGCTCCGGCTCGAACACGGCGCACTCGCAGCGCTGGTGATGTTACCGCCCAGGTCGGTGACGCTGCGGGCGATTCGCGCAGTGCTCGAGCGGCACAACCCGCTTGAGGAAGGACCCGGCGGCGTTTACGCAGCGGCTGAGGAAGCGCTTGGGCCGCGCTGCCCGCAGGTATTGGAGGCAATAAAGGCGGCGCCTCAGGTTCGCGTGTCGCCCTGGGCCGAGAGCCCTAAAATCGGCGCTGCTGCCAGGCGAACGCTCGCGCGGGCGGGCTTCAGCGAAAGTCTGCTGGATTCCTGAAGCTAGGATGCAAGCGCGCCGGGCCGTGGCCCGCGCTGCCCGGCGCAACGTGGGCCGAGAGGAACAACCCTATGTTACACGCTGCGAATGAAGCGGCAGTGCAAGCCGTTAGCACTTTGGAAGCCGCGACCGCGGTCGTGGCCGGCCTTGGCTCGATCGGCCTGTCGGCGCTGGTACGCGGGATGCTCGACATGGCGGCGGACTGGAACCAGGGAGCCGCGCGCCGTGTGCTGCGGACGGGCGAGGTCGTGATGGTCGCCCTGGCCGTGACGGGAATGGTGACGCTCGAACGTCTGCCGGGGATGGCCCCGTTGGGAGCAGCGCTGGCAGTGGCCGGGTATGGTATCGGAGAGATGGCCCGCCGCTTCGCCAATCGGGCAATCGCAAATGAGGGTGGCAGGCTCGTGGCATGGTACAGCGTTCCGATACTGTTCGGCGCGGTGGTAATAGTGGCGGCGCTCGCGTGCCGGCTGTGATCCCGATTTCGCCCGACTGCGGAGCCGCGTTGTCGCGACGGCGCGCGAGCCGGTCATCCTGGAAGGAGTACTCCGCGTCGGCGGCTAGTGTGGTGTCCCGCAAATAAATTGACAAAATGGAATCGGTCATTCTGAGAGTTTGTGAATTTTTTGTGTTTAGGGATCGCATTTTAGGCTGGGCGGTGGATGATGTGGAGGAGGGGGTGGGGTGATGGAAGAAGTGCTGCGGCTGCGCGAACCCAATCGCAAACA